>JAYEHK010000101.1:0-15255 GCA_034659475.1 Bacillota bacterium
GAAGGGATGTCAATATAATTTCCTCCTCTTACACGGCAGACTATTTCAATAAGGAGTAAGGAGTTAGGGGTGAGGGGTGAGGAAAATGTTTGACGCGAAGCGTCTAACCCCCTAACTCTTAACCCCTTACCCCTAACCAAAGCTAGGTTAATCCTTGCCGCGGAGCGGATCAGCGTGAGAACGGAAACAGACTCCAAAAGCAAAAAAGGTGCTAGGCTCTTAACTTATTCAGAAAATAAATTAGTTTCCATTACGTATTGCGAATAAGTTAGGAGCCTGGCTCCCTTCATGCAGTTTTCCAACTAACCAACTAACCAACTGACCAACTAACCAACTAACCAACTAACCAACTAACCAACTAACCAACTTTACGTCGCATCTTCTATCAACTGCGACATTTGAATGGTTTGTAGGGGAGGGGTTTTATGAAACCAGTTATTGGGATTTGTGTGAATTATGAGGAGAAGGAAAATAAGTTTTCTTTACGGGAGGATTATGTTTTATCTATCTTCAGGACGGGGGGAGTACCTGTTCTTTTGCCGCCGGTTGAGGATGATGTCCTGGTGGAGCGATATTATCTGCTGTGTGACGGTTTTTTGTTGAGTGGCGGAGGGGATCTTGATCCGATTTACTGGGGGGAGCAGGCTGAACCAATGTTAGGAGAGATCAATCCGCTTCGGGATCGTTTTGAAATGGTTCTGGCAAAGCGCCTTCTAAGAGGTCAAAAGCCGGTTCTCGGTATATGTCGGGGCTGTCAGCTTATAAATGTGGCTGCTGGAGGATCCGTGATTCAGCATATCCAATCAGCTCAGAGCCATGATCAAAAGGCACCCCGGTATTATCCGTTTCATGATATAGTAATAGAAAGTGGTAACATATTGTCAAATATCACAGGAACAGAATGTATCAGGGTGAACAGTTTTCACCATCAGGCTGTTGGTGAACCGGGCAAGGGCTTTCGGGTCAGTGCACGCTCTCGGGATGGTGTCATTGAGGCCGTCGAAGGTGAATCTGGATGGCTTCTGGGGGTTCAGTGGCATCCGGAGTGTATGCGTGATGTGCATGCTTTGAATTTATTTAAGGCATTTATTGATAAATCAAAACATTTGTAAGCCGGGCAGATAATGGCAGCTATATGCCAGAACAGTATGACCGGTGAACACATAACATGTAATGTGAGGGAGGAACCCAATGTACGCGATTAAAGGCAAGAGAATTTTCACCATGGATGAAGCAGGGATTATTAATAATGGGATCATCCTGGTTGAGGGAGACACCATACGAAGTGTGGGCGCAGATCAACCGATACCACCGGGTTATACGCTGATTGATGCCAGTGAGGATTATGTTTTCCCTGGCTTTATTGATTCCCATACCCATATTGGTCTTGAGGAAGAGATCTATGGAGAAGTAGGGGATGATGTGAATGAAGCTACTGATCCGATTACTCCTCAGCTTCAGGCACTGGATGGTATCAACTTATGGGATCTGGCTTTTACAGATGCTTTGCGAGGCGGTGTTACAAGAGCCATGAGCATGCCGGGTTCCGCTAATGTTCTGGGTGGGCAGGCGGTGTTTCTCAAGAGTTTTGCAGGCAGCAAAGCAGAGATGATTTACAAAAATCCCTGGGGTTTAAAAGCAGCCCTGGGGGAGAATCCTAAACGTGTGTATAAATCAAGAAAAAAGGCACCAGAAACCAGAATGGGTAGTGCTGCGCTTATGCGGGAGGCCTTCTATACGGCGGCTCGTATGATGGATAAAATAGAAACCAGTTCTTCCAGTGAGAGCTTCAAGTATTTACCCGTTATTAAGGTGCTCAAAAAGGAAATGCCGCTGCTTCTGCATGTTCATCGTGCTGATGACATCTTAACTGCGCTGCGCATTAAAGATGAGTTTCATATTGATATGCTGCTTCAGCATGGGACCGAAGCGGCATTGGTTGCTGATGAACTGACAAAGAGAAATGTGGGGGTCTTTCTGGGACCTCTCTTCGTAAACCGGGCAAAAGTTGAAATGAAAGAAGTTTCTTTTAAAAATGCTGCTCTGCTGGCTGAAAAAGGTGTTGAATTCAGTTTTATAACAGATCATCCTGTCATTCCTGTTGAACATCTTCGTGTCTGTGCAGCATTGACCGTGCGTGAAGGGCTAAACGAAGAACAAGCGCTGAAGGCATTAACCATTACGCCGGCCCGGTTGCTTAATGTAGATGCCGAAATCGGCAGTATTGCAGTCGGGAAAAAGGCAGATCTGGTTATCTATAATGGCCATCCATTGGACTTCAAATCCAGGGTCAAGGCCGTGCTGGTGGACGGCAAATTGTGGAGGGATCAGTTTGAATAAGGGAGATCTTTTTACGGTATATATGGATGGAGCAATGATGACAGTTTGTGTGGTTGGATCTTATACGGAAGAATACAGCGGAGAAGAGATGGTTATACTGGCCCTGGTAAGTCAGGAAAACATGGTGCATGTACCCCTGGAGGAGCTCGACATGCTGTTTCCGAAAAAGCGTTATCTTAACTGAGAAAAATGTTGCCCTGATATCCAGCGGAAGCTTTAGCTTCCGCTTTTGTTTTGCCATCATTTACCGCAAGGAGAAAGAGTTTCATAGTCGAATACATTATTGTATATAAAAATCACGAGGAGTATGCATTATGAAAAAGATATGTCTCTTACTTGGCATGAGTATGTGTTTGTTGTTTTTAGGTGTTGGTCAGGCTGCGGCAGCTGTAAATCCCAGCATTCAAATTAATGGGGAGGAGAGACAGTTTGATCCGAGCTGTCAGATTGTAAATAACCGTACCATGGTTCCCCTGCGATTTATTATGGAAGATCCAGCGTTTCAGGGGAAGGTTAGCTGGAATGGAAAACTTCAAAGGGTTACGGTTGACTTTACCAATAAAATATTTACATTTGCAATTGGGGACACCAAAGTGCTGGTTGATGGCAATGTTTCGTATCTGGATGCGGCGCCTTACATATATCAGGATCGTACTTTTATTCCCATTCGGTTTTTTGCTGAACAAATGGGGGCTCGGGTAAGCTGGAACGCCACACTAAAAGAAGTGAAAGTGGAGTTTGATCCTGAAATACAGGTTTTCGCTTATTACTATTACCACGGGTTTGATGAGCTCAAGGAAAATGCGGATCTGATGACAGATGTGGCTTTTCGCTGGTTTAAAACCAGCAGCAAAGGTGAATTGAGCTATGAGTATAAGGATCAGTATCAGGAGATCCTCAACTTCACACGGGCCAAAGGCATCAAGACACATGCTTCGGTAGTGTTAATGGGCCAGGATGCTTTGCACAGTCTGCTTTCCAATCCAGCGAACCGGTTTCGTTTGGTAGAAAACATTGATAAAGAATTAAGAACAAACGGGTATGATGGTATAAATATTGATTTTGAGTTTCTGTATCCTGATGATGCCGGCAATCTGACCCTTTTCTTAAAGGAACTAAAAAACAAAATTGGGGAAGATAAGATACTCTCGATCGCAGTTTTCGCACGTACAGCTGATGATCACTGGGAGACCGGTTTTGATTATAAAACGATTGGAGAAATCGCGGATAAAGTGGTGGTGATGGCCTATGATTACCACTATGCAACCAATCCTCCGGGCCCGGTAGCGCCCTTATGGTGGGTAGAGGAAGTCATCGATTATACAACGAGCATCATGCCCCGTGAAAAGATTCTCCTCGGGATGCCGACCTATGGGTATGACTGGGCAAAGGGTGAAGATGGCAAAACGGTTACAGCCTCTAAATTAGATGCGGTGATTAGCCAGTATGGAGCAACGGAAAGGTTTGATTGGGAGAGCATGAGCCCAAGCTATCATTATACAGATGACAGGGGCATCAAACATGAAATCTGGATGGAGAATGAAAAAAGCCTGACTGAAAAGTGGAAGGCCGCCGACGAAAACAGCCTGGCCGGGATTTCCTTCTGGCGAATCGGAACAGGTTTTGATGATCTGTACGATGTGATAGAGAATAATCTGTGAGTCAGGGGGCGGTTTCTTGACTCACGCCTAAGGTTAATGCAGCCCTGGGATAATTGTTTTGTACGAATTCCAAGCTGTTTTTGGCGGCAAGGCTTTGTATATGTTCCTTAAATTCGTCAAACCAATCCTGTGGAGAGGTAGCAGCATATTTTATGTCCTCCCCTCCGAGTATTGAGCGGCAGGCAGATTCCATAATAGAACCTTTAAGTCCGGTTTGACCGCCTTTTTCAAATTCGGCAAACATGTAGCTAAGCGCGTCTGTGTCAAGCTCAATAATATCATAAAATTCCTTTTTATGGGCGTTAATATAGTCAGATCGACTAGATGAACTCTGGGGAGAAGACATAATCTTGCTGATATTTTTCTCAACAATTGATGACACCGATTCATATGACTCATTTTCATCCCGTGAGATTAATGCGTCGACGGGAGATTTTTTGTCTTCATACATGGTTTGATAATCCGTAACCACCAGGTGTCCATTTTCTTTGCCGAAGGTGAGTGTTTCTTTAGTGTTGTAATATGCAGGCTCGCTTGTTTGGGTTAAATAAATAATATTTACAATCATGTTGTCAATTTCAGTTTCGTAATCGACTACCCATGGGCTGGAAACGCCGATGTTAAAGTTCCAGTTATCTCCGCTTCGAGCGATTTGTTCTTTCTCGAATTTCTTTCTGGCAGCTACCGACATCATTTCATAGCGCGGTTTTCCGTCACGTGTTTTGAGGGCGTTTGCCCAAGAGGAAGAGAGCAATAACTTGTCAATGCTTTCAAAGTCTGATTGCGATATTTTATAATAGCGATAGTCTTTGTCACAAAGAACCATTGCAAGGGTAGGCTCAGTATCGTAGAACCTAAGTTCACATCTAGCGCCGGCGGGTATTTTAAGGGAAAGGTAGGGTGAAAGTTCATAAGGGGAGCTAATATTTTTAACCTTCCAGGTTATGTTATCTAACAAATAGGTAACCTGTTTTGCGTCGAGATGGCATTCCCCGAACACAGAAGAATCAGCCGTGATTTTACCCGTATCAGCTTGGGCTGCAATAGAGACAAGGTTATCAATATTTAAATATGACAAATCTTGTTCCTTTGGTGGATTGCTGATAAGACCTATTGAGAATATCACCGTTATCACGAGAATGATCGCGGTCACCCAGAAGGTCGGCTTTTTATAGTTTAATACGTTTTTAATTCTTGACTTAATGCTGCTTTCGCCAAAGGCAAGAGGACTGGCTGTCAACAAACCACTTCTTTTTTTGGATAGCGAAAGCAGAGAATGGGAGTAGCTGCTTTTCACATGACTGCCCATCGTTTTAATAACACTTTCGTCGCAGGACATCTCCATATCCTTGCTCATCAATGCAAACGATATCCATATGAGAGGATTGAACCAGTGAACAATAAGTACTAAAAATGCCAGTGGCTTTATCAAATAATCCAGCCTTTTTATATGTATCTGTTCATGCGCCAGAATATAAGACAGTTCGTTTGCACTTATTCCAGCGGGAATGAATATTCTTGGTTTGATGAAACCGCATACGAAAGGTGTGTCTATTCTATCGGTTTCAAAAACACCATATTGTACGAGGGTTGCTGTTTTTATGCTGTTCAGGATTTTTCCATAAGAAATGATGTTGTATAAAACAAGCAGAATAATTCCCAGAATCCATACAATACTCAAAAGTGACATTACATTTTGCATAGGATTCGCACTTGCAGTTTGCACTGCCTGCGGTAAAGATCCGGTTATTGTGTTGTTTATGCCATGGATGCCGGTATTAACATCTGGATTTTGCATAAGACCGATGTTATGCGGTACATATGTAAATGCTTCGGAGTTTTGCTGCATAGAAGGTTTAACAAAACTTAAGAAGCTAATAGAGGAGGAAAAGGTAACGGGGCAGATCAGTCTCATAAGCACGGCTGACCATAAGGCATATGAAAATATTTTAGGGGTTTTTTTTAAGAGCAGGCGAATCAGTATAACTGCTATGGTCACATAGGACGCGGTTATGCTCATATTTAGAACCGTTGTGAATAGCCCTTGCAATGTATTCATTTGCTTGCCTCCTCAATGATACGTGTCAGTTCATCGGCCTCTTTTGCCGTTAGTTTTTTCTCGCCTAAAAAAGCGGTTAAAAACTTTGGCAATGAACCATTGAAGGCTTTATTAACCAATGCTTCGCTCTCATACTTCTGCACATCTTCCTGTTTTACAAGGGAGGTTACAATCGCATCAGTGTTTTGTAAGATACCTCTCTGGCAAAGCTTTCTGAGCACGGTGTAGGTTGTGGATTTTTTCCACCCCAGATTATCAATGCAAAGGCGCACAAGCTCCGTTGAATTAACGGGTTCGTTTGCCCAGATAATGCTTGCGAATTTGTATTCTGCATCAAATAATTTGTATTGCTCCATAAAGTGAGCCTCCTTCTATGAGTTTATTAGAGTAGACCTTAAGACGAGTTTATCACAGTAAACCTAATCCTGCAAGGAAAAGGGGACGTTATGTCCCCAAGCTTTGATATGTAATTGTGGGACACGGGGGACAGGTACCTTGTCCCCTGACTCACGCGCCCTGACTCACGCCGACTTAAAACAGGTGGCTTAGATTATTTTTATCCAGACTATCTACCTTCCAGGTTTCATCATCTTTGTGCAGTACCAGCTTATAGATACTTTCTTCTCCGTTTTCTTTAACCTTTAGATATATCTTGCAGTAGTTCGCATGTTCAGGATTCATAGCCAGATGCGGTTCACTAAGCTGCCAGAATTGTATCTGTCCGATAGTTACTTCTTTGTCTTTGAGTGCACTGTTGTTTTTATCCGCAATAAAATCTTCTGCAACCTTTGTAACTTTCCATGTTTGGTGAGAATCGGGGAAAGTGCTCAGCCCGGTAATGTACCAGCGATCGTCCTTTTTAACAAACTCGGCATACCAGCCGTTGCCAAACCCGCTGCCAAATGAATTTGAACCTGCAAAGCCTATCATTACGCTGGCTTTATCTTCGTTTATGTACATATCCTGCACTGCTATTTCAAGGATATATTTTTGGGCATTGATGACAGAATGGTTTTCGCTGATATAGTTTGAGATATCGGTATATGCCCATTGTTCTGGATTATGGGTATCAATAAAGTATTTCTTAACAGCTTCCAAATCCTTTTCGCCAGTAAGAGCAGACTTGCAGTAGCTGTCTACGGCCCCTCGTATGACTTCGTAAACGGGGAGCAGGTCGTCGTTGGTCGTTACATATCTAGGGGATTTCATAGACATACTGGTGAGGTCAATGATCTCATCCCGTTTTCCTTTGGTGAATATGGTTTTTCCATCGGGTGACAGCTGCAGGCAGTTGCCTGTAATCTCGAATTTTTTTATGAGTTTCCCGTTTTGATCAGCAATATAGAGGAGAAAGGTGTTTGTCTCCGCTTTCGGAGATTTAATGATGTAGGCAATGCTGCCATCATAAATAAAACGGGTATCATAGATGTATTCTTCCGTGAGTGTTAACTGATTGTCAATATCGTTTATGTCGGAGGTATAATAGAGTCCAAAATGGTTTTCACCCAGTTGTAAAACAGCTCTTTCATAGGCATCCCGAAACAGACCTTTGCCGACCGTTTTCACCATCTGCCCGTTCTGATCAATGACGACTGTCTCCGCGACTTCCGGTATACCCTGTTTGAGTTCAGTTTCGCTGGGTCTGTAGAGATAGGTACCATAATAATAATTGTCATCCAGTCTACCTTTGTAATAAAGGTCTTCGTTATTTTCGTATTTATGTACGATACTGTTTGAATTTACGTAGATGATGCTGCCGTTAGGGAGATTCGGGTGTTCAGTAAATATTTTCTCTCCATCAGGTCCCCAGCCAAAATGACTGATATGTTCATTTTCGAGCTTTTCGGGCATCATCATTTCGCGGCTTTCAGCGTTATAGAGGGTCAGGTGATTGCCTCCCATCAATGCCAGCACATCTCCTGAAGCATTCCATTCAGCTCGGGTGATGACGGGAATATTAGAGGCAATCATCTCGGCTGTGTCGGTCTCTGCATCTATACGGAACAAGTCCATCCGGTAGGGAGCACGTCCTTTGATCACCAATTGGGTATTTCCTCTGGTAATGCCCAGGGTATCTTGATAGTCTGAACGGGTCATATAGTAAGCAGATTTATGGTCAGGTGAGATACTGACGATAAGATGATCTGGATTATGCAATAAATCTGATGCCATTATTCGTCTGAGGTCCTCTTTATAGAAGGAATTACTGCCTGCGGTATCAATCTGTGTGTCTATTACCGCTATCCTAGGACTTTCACCGTCTTTTCGTTCAGCCGGGTAAATCTCATCATCTGCGGGTCTGTTAGCAATACAGCCTGTCAAGAGCAGGCAGAGAGCGATCAGGCATGGGAGCAATTTAAATTTCATTTTTCTGCACCTCCATTTTTTACTAGCATAGCAGGCGTATTTTGCCAACTTAAGGCCGACTTGTAAACAAGTTGCAAACAAATCCCGGCACTGCCCGGCTCAAAGTTGTGTATCAATTCTCCCGCTTGACTGATTTGAGGCGAGCAAAGCGTCATGATTTTCTCAAAGTCCTCTAATTTATCTATCAACTAGGAAAGACGAGTTACGGCCTGTTTCTCTGCACCAGATGATTTTTATTTCCGTTCCATTTCCAGGTTCACTATCAATTTGCAGGCTGGCTCCGTGTTTTTCAACGATGTCCCGGCATATGCTGAGTCCCAGGCCCAGCCCGCCCTGACAGCGTGACCTGGATTTATCCACCCGATAAAAAGGTTCCATTATTTTTTGCAGATCATCGGCTGATATTCCACAGCCTTCGTCCTTAACAAAAAGGCAGTCAGCATTTGCCAGCGCTTTACAGCCTGCGGTAATTGTGCTGTGAGGGGAGGAGGCATGGATGGCATTTTCAATCAGATTTCCGAGCACATCTTTTATCAAATCCTGGTTTACGGTTAACGTTATATCCTCACAGACACTGGTCAGTTTAATATCTGAATTGCCGGACAGAGGTGCCATCATCTGCAGGGCATCCCTGACGATTTTTCCTCCCTGTACAGTCTCAAATTCCAGCCTGGTTTCCCGGATCAGGGTAATATTCATTAACATGCTGTAGAGGCGCTGCAGGCGCAGTCCTTCATTATGAATATAATTGAGCCCTTTGAAAAAGACCTTCTCATCATACTTAATCTTTTTCAGCATATCAGCGTAACCAATGATAGCGGTTAATGGGGTACGCATTTCATGACTGAAGTTATCAATGAAACGCTGCTTGCGCTCATCTTCTCTTTGCAGGGCTGCCACATGTTCCTCGACTGCTGCTGCCATGGTATTAAACTGGCAGGCTAACTCGCCGATCTCGTCTTTGGTTTTGATTTTTGCGCGTTCATCATAATGCCCGCGGGAGATTCTTTGCGTTGAACTTCCTAACTGATTCAGCGGCTTTAGAAGCAGATTGCTGATAAAAGCAGTCAGCAAAATAACCAGCAATAAACCGATTAGGCCAATGCGGGCGAACAGTAGGTAATTCGCACTACGGGTGCTGTCAATTGCGGTGATATCATTAATATAGCTGAAAGCAGCCTTTTGGCCGTTTAGTTCCAGCGCATCATTGATAAGCAGATAATGTCTATCATCTATCCAGCTCAGCAGATAATTACGGCCTTTATCTTGAGCTGACATAAGATAATCAGGAGCTTTAGCATGATTAAAGGGACTGCTTAATGCCAGCGGCTTCAAGTCTTGGGAATAGATATCCAGGAAAATCTTGTCGGTCTTAAACATGTCATCAATACGGGCAGCGTAATCTTCCAAATCAATGGTTGTTCCTTTTTCCTTTTGACTGCCCCTAAGATATAGGCTAACCGCAGAGTACATATGGCTTTCTTCTGCCAAGCAGCGGTCTATTTTATCCGTCAGCATCCGGCTGTACATCTGCTCGGTTACCAAAATGGCAACCAGCGATAGACTGATAAAATAGATGCCCACACAAAGCAAAATGATCTTCTGTTTTAAGCTCATGTACTAATCCTCCAGGCGGTATCCCATTTTATACACTGTTTTGATACAAGACGTGTTCAGCTTTTTGCGTAAACGCTGGATATGAATGTCTACTGTTCTGGTATTACCTTCATATGCATATTCCCATATGCGTGCCAGGATTGTTTCTCTGGAAAGGGCAATCCCTTTATTCTCCAGCAAAAATAACAGCAGATCAAATTCCCGCGGGGTCAATTCAACCTCCTGACCATTTTTTAGTACTCGGTGTTCTTGTGGATAGACCTCGGTATTCTCAAACGTATGAACCTTGTTTTGCTTACCTGCTCTGCGCAGTATAGCACGTACCCGTGCAAGTAGTTCCACCGTTTCAAAGGGCTTAACCAAGTAATCATCTGCCCCTATGTTTAGCCCGTTGACACGGTCTGAAAGCCGATCTTTGGCGGTAAGCATGATAACCGGAATATTTTTGCCAAGCAGATAAGGCATTAATTCGTAGCCGTCCATGCCAGGTAACATTAGATCCAGTATGCACAGGTCAAAATCTTCCCTTTGCAACCGTTCCCTGGCTTTTATGCCATCATCGGACTCTGCTGGTTTATAGCCCACCATCGCCAGATTCAAAGTGATAAGATCACGAATCGCATCCTCATCTTCAACAACCAGAATTCTGTACATTCTGCCACCACCTTTCTTACCATTGTAAACGAATGAAGTACTTTGGAGCAGACAAATTCACAAAATAAAAAGGGGATGGGGTTGTTGTCAACAGCTTGACAGCACTTCATTAATTCGTGCGTCTCACAAATGCTGATAACAACCCCGTCCTCTATGTTAAAAGATAATTGGTGGAACAAGGTGCTTTTCCGAGACCACTGAAAAAGTAGTTAAATTTCACTGGGGTATGCATAAATATACTGGCGACCGTTTGTCGGAGCATGGTAACACCCTTCCGGGTACAACTGATGCTCTCTATCGTTCGCACATAAGGTCGCAACATCCTGCGAAGGCGATTGGCGGAAAGGGGCGAGCGACATGGACGTCGCGAGAGGGCATTTGAACATGGACGTGAATTTGCCCGGTCCCCCTGGAGTCAATCGACAAGCAGTTGATGTTGTCCATGCGTAGACTGGGCGCAAGTATATTTATGCATACCCCTTCACTCAGACCGACTATTTCAGTGGTCTCGTACCTGTCCCCTTGTCCCGCCCTTTGTTAAGGAACCATACTCTTTCTCAACATGGGTGAAGTTATGATTGCTCTCAAACTGATCCTCTGTCATTCCCAAATATGAAAGGAATAAATCTGCAGCATCATCATAGCTTGAAGGGACTTTGTCTTTTTCGTCCAGGCCTGATACAAGCGTTTGCTCGTTGTTGTTTTCAGCGGTATAATATTCATCCGCTGTCAGGTAATATGTGTGTTCTCTCATACCCGCATCAAAAAAAGATACCATAAACATTTCACAGGAATCGTTACTTCTATGGACAAACAGCTGTGTATCTTTGAGGCTGTCAAATGTTTTGGTGGGCATGAAGTTACCTTCTGTGTATAACTCTACATAACCAATTTTAACGTTTGTTACCTCACCGAATATGGCGATGCTGTCGACGGCTTCAATGTTAAACTGATACCCGTATGCATTATCGTTAGCGTTTACCTCGGTTTTTTCAAGTCTATCGAGCCCTTCACTGTCATAATTCAGGATGGCCATATTAGCCGGGCCTGCAACCTTTTCCTGTGGTGGTGTTTCATTGTTTGTTGTTACCTCTGGTTTGTTCGGTTTGTCTGAAGGTTGATCCGAGGTTTCAGAAGAACAGCCCGCCAGACATAAAATCAACATCAGGACGAGGAATAGACTGTTTTTTTTTATAAATATCTCTCTTAAATATACAAATTTTGATCTTAAATCTCATAATACCATAATATTCAATAAGAGAGGGATAGGGTTGTTAAAAAAGCTTTTTTTCCCTTCAACTCACACCATTATCATTAGTGATTGCGGTATGCAGGCAACGGGGATTAATTCACAAGTTGATAACAACTCTGTTTCTTGTCATGTTGTTTCTTAATAAAAGGAAAATGAGTCAAAGAACCGTCCCCTGACTCATTGGGGGTGAGCTTATACATATCATTCGTAAAAGTGGATGAGTTACGTTATAATTAAACAGAGTGACCGCCGGTTGTTAAGGGGTTGTCAGGGGAACGGGGTTGTAGATAGTATTTCTGATATTAGTACTCCTGTTCTGCTTGTATGCCAAAATGTTGTTAACAACTTTAGTTTGGGTCTGTGAATTGGTTAGAACTTGTAAGGAGGGGAGACAATGTCTACAGAACAGCCTAATCTTTTCGGTGAAATGGTGGGGGAAGAAAAGGTTAGATACGAACAGATTCCGGAGAAAAAAATCATACCAACTGCCTTTCTCCCCGGTGTTAATACGGAAGAAGCCTATCCGGAGATAAAGGGCTTTGCAGAGTTGGAAAAGCTTAATCTTTCCTGTGAAAAATGCGGACTTCGGAGTACCTGTAAGCAGGTTGTATATGGTGGAGGAAATCCCCATGCAGATTTATTGTTTATAGGTGAGGGTCCGGGGGCGGATGAGGATGCAAAAGGAATCCCTTTTGTTGGCCGTTCCGGTAAATTGTTTGACAAGATCCTAGCAGCGGTAAAGTTTGACCGTGAGGAGATATATATTACCAACGTGGTAAAGTGTCGTCCTCCGGGAAATCGACTTCCCAATCCTAATGAGGTAAAGGTATGCCGCAATTATCTGGAGGCACAGATTCGGTTAATGCAACCCAAGATTATTGTCTGTCTGGGATCTGCAGCAAGTCGTGCCGTGATTGCTCCGCGTTCAAGCATTGGTCAGGTAAGGGGACGCTGGCTGCAGCGAAATGGGATTAAAATGATGGCAACTTATCATCCGGCTGCTTTATTGCGGAATGAATCATATAAGAGGCCAACGTGGGAAGACTTTAAATTAATCAGGGATGCCTATAACGAAATTCGTAATCCTTAAAGGTTACTACTCAGCCATTGACAAAATAATAACTCAAGTTTCGCAGTTGACGGATTATGCGGCGTAAAGTTGGTTAGTTGGTTAGTTGGTTAGTTGGTTAGTTGGTTAGTTGGAAAGAATAGACACACCCTTCGGGTACAACGGATGTTCCCTCCGGTCACATTTAAAATGATGCGGATTACATGGACCCTTCGGGCACGGATTAACACGGCTGAGTAGTAATCCTTAAAGAAGGATGTTAACGAGGTGAAAAGATTGAAACTGACAATCCATAGCGATGAAGAAATGCAGGATCTGGGTGCCAGTCTCGCTCAAATTCTTGAGCTGAAAGACGTCGTTTATCTAATCGGGGGATTGGGGGCAGGTAAAACCACGCTGGTACGGGGCTTGGTTCGCGCCCTTTCTTATTCTGGGCGAGTGACCAGTCCTACGTTTACGTTGATGAATATTTATGATAGTGATCCGCCTGTTTATCACCTTGATTTCTACCGGTTGGACGGAGGAGATATCAGTGATCTGGGGTTAGAGGACTACCTTGAACGAGATGGGCTTGCTCTCATTGAGTGGCCTGGAAGTGGTACAGGCCGATTGCCTGAAGAGGCGTTGATGGTTGAAATTGCACTTACCGAGGAGGATTATGATCTCGAACGTAAGGTGTGTATTTATGGGGTTGGAAAACAATATGAAGAACGGACAGAAAGGTTGATGAAAATTGTTGATTCTGGCGTTAGATAGCGCCACACCCGTTGCAGGTGTTGCTCTCTGGGAGGATGGAAAACTCCTGCGGGAAGAGTTTGTAAATTATAAAAAAACGCATTCAGAAACGCTGATGCCTATGGTTGATCAGGTATTAACAGGATGTGAAAAGCGAATACAGGATGTTAGTGCGATGGCCTTAACCATTGGCCCAGGTTCATTTACGGGGCTGCGTATCGGGATGGCAGCTATAAAAGGGATCTCTCTGGCTACCGGTATTCCAGTTGTGGGGTTCTCAACCCTGGAGGTCATGGCGCACAATTTTGCCTATTCTAAAGCACTGGTTTGCCCTCTGCTGGATGCACGCAAGCAGGAGGTGTATGCGGGCTTTTTTGATATGTCTGCAGGGTATCCCAAAAAACTTGCAGAAGAGATTGCCTGCAGCCCGAACGAGTTTATGGCGATGGCACTGGAAAAACAAGCCTTATATGATAAAGAGAAAATAATCTTGCTGGGGGATGGATATTTTCCTTATCAGGAAGATTTTTTGAAGGAACTGGGTGATCAATGCATCATCGCTCCCTCGCATTTAATGCTGCCCCGTGCCTCTGCATTAGCAGATCTGGCTGTATCGAAGGTTGAACAAAAGGAATATATTGATATGATGAAGCTGCGTCCCATTTATCTGCGGTTGTCAGAAGCGGAGTACAGACTGGGAAAAGGAGAACTATAGTTTTGCAGCAACAGTTTTTTATTCGAAAAATGACAGAGCGCGATCTGGATGGGGTTATGGAAATTGAACATGAATCTTTTACCATGCCATGGTCCAGGGAGTCGTATCTTTCTGAACTGAAAAATCAATTTGCCAACTATCTGCTTTGTGATTATGAAGGGGAAGTCGCTGCTTATGCCGGAATCTGGGTTGTGTTTGAGGAAGCTCATATTACTAATGTTGCGGTGGGTACCGCGTATCGCGGCAAGGGAATGGGTAAAACTCTGATGCTGGCAGCAGAAGAGATCGCCAGAGACAAGAAGGCTCTGCGAATACTGCTCGAAGTTCGCCCTTCCAATACCGTAGCCCGTAAGATGTACACAGAACTGGGTTACATGGAAACCGGTTTGAGAAAACAGTATTATTCCGACAATCAGGAAGATGCGATTATTATGACGAGATTTTTATTTTAGTGACAGGGTGACGTGTAAGACAGATTATGCGTCATAAAGTTGGTTAGTTGGTTAGTTGGACAGTTGGTCAGTTGGAAAGTTGGAACGGTTCAGAAGGGATGTCAATATAATTTCCTCCTCTTACACGGCAGACTATTTCAATAAGGAGTAAGGAGTTAGGGGTTAGGGGTGAGGGGTGAGGAAAATGTTTGACGCGAAGCGTCTAACCCCCTAACTCTTAACCCCTAACCCCTAACCAAAGCTAGGTTAATCCCTGCCGCGGAACGGACCACGTGAGAACGGAAACAGACTCCAAAAGCAAAAAAGGTGCTAGGCTCTTAACTTATTCAGAAAA
>JAYEHK010000102.1:0-15216 GCA_034659475.1 Bacillota bacterium
AGGATAATATGGTAATTCTGGTTGATGCTGATGCATGTCCGGTCAAAAACATTATTGAAACACTGGCCAAAAAACATCATATAAAAGTTTTGATGGTTTCTAATATAAGCCATCATATTCAAAGTGATTATGCTGAGCATATAGTAGTGGACAAGGTATCGCAGTCAGCTGATGTAGAAATCATGAATCGATCCAAAAAAGGGGATATTATTGTTACACAGGATTACGGTTTGGCTTCTATTGTATTAGGGCGTGGATGTTATGCGATTCATCCCTCTGGAAAGGAGTATCTGGAGAAAAATATAGATCAACTGTTAATGCAGAGATTTGTTAACCAGAAGACTATGCAATCCGGAGGACGTATTAAAGGGCCCAAAAAAAGGAATGCCCAGGATGATGTGAGATTTAAAGACGCATTGGAAAATATTATTCAAAAAGGGACACAGGAAACATAGACGCCATTTTATTTGCTAAGCATACCAACTAGCGGTAAAATAGTTTATGGATATATTGAGCATATGCTTATTATTGTTCCTGTTATAGTTATAGAAAGGGAACGATGATTTAGGAAAGGAGATAAAAGTGATGTCAGATCAGTGTAAGACGTGTTCGTCTAATGGAAATTGTACTTCTGATCCTTCACAATGTGGAGTCAACGAAGAAAAGAGCCTTCTGGGTGCTCTAAATAATGTTCGTAATGTAGTTGTTGTAATGAGTGGTAAAGGAGGAGTTGGAAAATCCTCTGTAACAGCATTGATTGCAACTAATCTTGCGAAAAGAGGCTTTAAAGTAGGTGTTCTTGATGCAGATATTACAGGTCCTTCTCAGCCGAAAGCTTTTGGTGTTAAAGGGGGCGGTTTAAACGCTTCTGAATACGGAATAGTACCGCCGGTAACGACTTTGGGCATTAAATTAATGTCGATAAATTTTTTCCTTCCCAACGAAGATGATCCGGTCATCTGGAGAGGGCCTTTACTGGCTGGTGCTGTAGGTCAGTTTTGGAATGAAACTGATTGGCGAGATCTGGACTATATGATTGTCGATCTTCCACCCGGAACAGGAGACGTACCTCTTACGGTCATGCAGTCTCTTCCTGTGAGTGGAATTGTTATTGTATCCTCTCCGCAGGAGCTTGCACTTATGGTCGTAAAGAAAACCATTAAGATGGCGAAAAAGATGGAGTTGCCTATTCTTGGACTGGTTGAAAATATGAGTTATGCTGTCTGTCCTCACTGTGGTGAAAAGTTGGATCTGTTTGGAGCCAGTCAGTGCAGAAAAGCAGCTGATGAAACTAAATTGGAATTCTGGGGAGGTTTACCCTGGGATGCTAACTTAAATAAATTGACCGATAAGGGAAAAATAGAAGAGTACGAATCTGCTGAAATGCAAGAAGTGGTAGAAAAATTGATCGCGAAGTTACCTTAAAACATTACTTATTGATGATGCCGGGTGTTACCCGGCATCTTTTGTATGTTTATTAATAAAGGTGTAGTTTTTTATAAAACAGAAAACTGGACTTTTATTTTTTGTGAATATTGAATATAATCTATTTAAACAAAGAGGTAAGGGGAAAGACAGCTTTTGCTCCTGAAACCAAAAGTTTTGTGTAAGATGGGGGTAGATCATATGGTGAATAGACTATTTATGGAGCTCAGACGCATGTTTGCTGAACTGGCGTCTACATTAATCATTGGCAAGAATAGGGATGCAGCTGCAATTGCTTTGCGTCTATCAGAGAAAAGCAAGGCGCTTGCTGACGAACTGGGGAAATAGTGTAGATCCCCTATCATAAATATCCATGTGTGAACAGGCATGGAAATGATTGACTAGCTTTAGTGTGAAGGAGCAGGCAGTGTAATCATTTTCGTGCCTGTTTTGTGCAATATAATAGGATATTGGGTTTTGATAAGGTTTATACTAAGGAGAATACGACAGAAGCCATAAAAATTATTTTAATATAATATTCATGCAGGAATAGGTAGATGCTTGTCGAAAGTAATTACCGTTTGGCTATTTAGAAAATCATCGTATAAGGAGGAACAACAATGAGTTCAGTTAATTTAATTAAACATCCCATGGCCGGAAATTGTTTAAAAACCCTGAGGGATAGGGACACGAAAACTGAAGAATTCCGAAGTGCCATGGACAAACTTGGATTACTTTTGGCCGTTGAAGCGACATCCGAACTTGAAACAACGAGTGCTACCGTAATAACGCCATTAGATGTAGAGGCTCGGTGCTCGTATATCAATGAATCCAGAATCTTATTAATCCCTATACTTCGTGCGGGGTTAGGTTTTGTTGAAAGTTTTACAAGAATATTGCCGTCTGCCAAAGTAGCTCATATTGGCATTGCTCGTGATCATGAAACACTGGAAGCAAAACCCTATCTGAATACGGTTCCTGATCATCCCGAAGAATTTGATCGGGTGTTAGTATTGGATCCCATGCTGGCAACGGGTAACAGCAGTGCCAAAGCACTTGAAATGGTCATTAGTAAAGGGTATTCTCCGGATAAGATTACGCTTTGCTGTGCATTATCGACAATGGTTGGAATTGAGCAGCTTCATAAAAAATACCCGAGTCTAAAAATTATTACGGCCGCAATTGATCCAGAACTAAATGATGTGGCTTATATCGTTCCTGGTCTGGGAGATGCCGGAGATCGATTAAACCTTTTATAATGCTGAAGGTTTAGGGATAAAGTTAATTTAGGAGGGATTTGTTTGTCCAAGAGGGAAATTGGTGTAGAAGAACGCTTACCCCTGCTTCAGACCCTGCCCCTTAGTTTACAGCACTTATTTGCAATGTTTGGAGCAACCGTATTAGTTCCTATAATATTCAAAGTAGACCCTGCAACGATACTTCTTTTTAATGGGATTGGAACTCTTTTATACCTCTTTATATGTAAAGGGAAAATACCAGCGTACCTTGGATCCAGTTTTGCTTTTATATCTCCTGTCATGGTGGTTTTATCGCAATATGGATATTCATCTGCACTGGGTGGGTTTATTGCAGTTGGGGTTGTATTTGTGATTGTTGGACTGATCATCGGAAAGGTTGGTACCAAATGGGTTGACGTAGTATTTCCTCCGGCCGCTATGGGTGCTATAGTCGCTGTTATTGGACTTGAGTTAGCGCCAACAGCAGCGGGAATGGCAGGACTAATCACCTCTGATCCCACCGTTGCTCTGGATCCAATGGCGATTAAGGTTTCACTGTTTACGCTGGCTGTTACCGTTTTTGGTTCTGTTTTGTTCAGAGGCTTTCTTGCCATCATTCCTATACTCATTGGTATCCTTGCTGGTTATGGTCTGGCATTTTCTATGGGGATGGTTAATACAGCAGCCATTGCAAGTGCAAGTTGGCTGGCACTCCCAACGATGTACACCCCGCAATTTAATCCCGCAGCCATTATTATTATCTTACCTGCAGCCCTGGTTGTCATCGCTGAACATATCGGACATTTATTTGTTACCAGTAACATTGTAGGGCATGATTTGGCTAAAGATCCAGGCCTGCACCGCTCCATTTTAGGAAACGGAATTTCCACAATTATATCTGGATTCTTCGGGTCTACGCCTAATACTACATATGGTGAAAACATTGGCGTTCTGGCGATTACAAAAGTATACAGTACCTGGGTGATTGGAGGAGCAGCCGTGCTTGCGATTCTGTTATCTTTCGTTGGAAAACTTGCATGGGCGATTAGAAGTATTCCAACTCCGGTTATGGGCGGTGTGTCCCTTCTATTATTCGGTGTTATTGCGGCATCTGGTATCAGAATGCTGGTTGAAGCAAAGGTTGACTACAGTAATCCTCGTAATCTAATTCTTATTTCTGTAGTGTTAGTTCTGGGCATCAGCGGCATTCATATTCAAATTGGCAGCGTTGCACTGCAGGGAATGGGACTCGCAACTGTGGTAGCCATTCTATTAAGTTTGAGTTTCGCTTTACTTGATCGGCTAGGGTGGACCAACGATTAATAGTTTAAATTGAATTAATTCTATGAAATAGCCTTTCATGCTTGAATGAAAGGCTATTTTTTTAAAATAATGTGTAAACACAATCATATTGAATTAGTGCTAACGGGACGAGATGTGCCGGAGGAGATTGCTGCCGCAGCAGATCTAATAACTGATATGTGTGAGATCCGTCATCCTTCTCATCAAGGAATTAAAGCAAGAAAAGGGATCGAATTTTAAGTGTGTATGTGATAATTTAATATTAACAATTTTATTAATTGTCAACAATAAAAACCCTATCTGGATACCATACGAGGTTAAATGTCAGAATTAACAGAGAATTTGCCATATTTGTGTTATTTTCTTCCTGTTTTGCTGTAGAAAATAATATAAAGTGGGTGAAAAAAACAGGAATTTCAAAATATTTACAGAATATGGTATTTAAGGAGGGGTGTTTATGAAAGAAAACATTAGAATGTTCTTAGAGGAGAGAGATGTATTTGATGTAGACATTTGTAAGGACCTGGGGGACAATCGTGTGGGGACAACGAAGTATCTGGATTTAACGATTCAAATGGTTGAGAATGGCATTGACATTCAGGGAATTGGACACTTCAACTTTGGAGAAAACTATTTTGAGATCAATTCTGTTGGGTTTTTAAGTATTAAATCCAAAACGTGCCAAAATGCCGATAGTATCTTAGTCATGTAAGAGATAGGTAAGGTTTTTATTATTTTAAGATTGAACGGGCAGGAATGTATCCTGCCCGTTCAATCTTTTAGTTCTTGTTGATAAGATCGGAAGAAGATTTCTCGAAATCTGTTTCATAGTCGTTTAATACTTTGATTACCAGACCAGATAATGCTACAACAGCAATGAGGTTAGGAATAATCATCAGACCGTTAAATAGATCGGCCAGTTCCCAAACCATGTCTACCTTGAGATAGGTACCAAAGATAACGAACGCCAGCACCAATATTTGAAAAGGTCTTATAAATTGTTTTCCGAAGAGAAAGCGCACATTGACCTCGGCAAAATAATACCAGCCAATAACAGTAGAAAAAGCAAAGAAGAAAAGAGCAATCGCTAAAAAGCCTGGGCCAAACGAATTGCCGAAACCGGCAGCAAAGGCATTTTGAACCAATTCGGCACCCGTAGCAGATGCATAATCCACCCGGGTCACAAGAATGATCAAAGCTGTCATCGTGCATACGACCATTGTATCGATAAATACCGCTGTCATAGCAACCAGGCCCTGTTGAGCAGGGTGCTTGACCTTAGCAACAGCATGGGCGTGTGGTGTGCTTCCCAGACCCGCTTCATTAGAGAAGATTCCTCGAGCTACACCATATCTAAAGGCCTCTTTAACACCGGCTCCCAGAATTCCTCCACCCACTGCTGTCGGGTTAAAGGCTCCTACGAAAATATCACGGAAAGCGGGTATTACTTCATTTAAATTCATAAAGATAATTGTGAGTCCACCTAACAGATAAAACAAAGCCATGATTGGTATGAGGTATTCTGTTACCTTACCAATTCTTTTGATTCCGCCTATTATGATGATTCCTGCTATAATTGCCAGCGCAATTCCAACGTAGATTTGCTTAATACCAAAAGCATTATGCATAGCCACTGCGATCGAGTTAGATTGAACCATATTGCCCATAAAACCAAGTGCCAGAATGATAGCAACGGCAAAGAACACAGCCAGCCATTTAATCCCTAAACCTTCAGATATGTAATATGCAGGTCCGCCAACAGTAACCCCGTCTTTTTTAGTCTTAAACTTCTGCGCCAGAACTGCTTCACCAAATATCGTAGACATTCCAAAAAATGCAGATAGCCACATCCAAAATATCGCTCCAGGGCCGCCGGCCGCAATCGCAGTGGCAACACCAGCAATGTTACCTGTACCAATTTGTGCAGCAATGGATGTAGTTAAAGCCTGAAAAGAGGATAAACCCCCTTCTTCGGTATCAGTTTTTTTGAATGCATTTCCAAAAACCTGTTTAAAAGCTTTTTTAAACTTACGGATTTGAACAAAGTTCGTCCGGAAAGCATAATAAACGCCTGTACCTAGTAGAAAAACCAACATTATTGGTCCCCATAAAACACCGTTTATGGCTTGAATTATTGATAGCATTTTGTTTCATCCCCTTAAAAATATTAAGTAAGTCTTTTTCTAAAATAGTGCTATGACTACTTTGCTAAATTATTTCTTCCCACCTCTCTGGATTTTAAGTACAACGTTCAAATATATATTTATTCCGTCGTCTATAGACATTTGTATATTATATGCAAAAAATCTGTATACATCAATATTTATGTAGATACTTTAGAAAGTTCTTTAAATGTCTGCCGAGTCGAAAGCTTTTGAACAGTAAATTTACATGGTTTGGAAAGAAAAATGTAGTGATTCGAATTTCCCTATTGATTTATGATTTTACAGGGGTTATAATAAATACCGTCGCACAGCGATTTTATTAAACATACGGGCCATTAGCTCAATCAGGCAGAGCAGCTGACTCTTAATCAGAAGGTTGAAGGTTCGATTCCTTCATGGCCCACCATATTAAAGTAAGTAACCGCGCAGGATTGCGCGGTTTTGTGTTTTCTGGATTTTTGCGTAAAAATGATAAATGGGTGGCAGAAAGGGTAGCAGAGATGCGATTTGCGACTCAATATACTTCGTAAATTGATCCATTTTTATCTATCTCGCTGATCCTCCAACTCTCTTATGTCAATATCAGGCTTGAGTCCTTTTGCACTGGACAACACTGCCATCATCTGCCATACTAATAAACGTAAAAAACATAACCTATTGTGAGCAGGGGAGAGGGTTAACTCCATGATCTTGCACCAACCTATTGAGTTAGGTGGTCCAGTTAACCTGATGGGGAGAGAGATATTGAATTATGACCCTTCCTGTCATCTGACAGGAAGTTTTTTTTGCTCTTTGATAATAAAATACAAGCTTATTCAGAGTGAGGGAGACAACTGGGTCTATGAACTCACAGCAACCTGCGCAATTGTAAGGTGCTAACGCCAGCCTGTATGAAGGAACAATGAGAAAGAATTTATATCCCTCTGTTCGCATGCCGGCAGGGGGATATTTTTTTGCACTAAATGTATCCTTGTTGGTCAACTGTTAAAAACGAAAGGAGAAATGAATATGCCCAGATTTACAAAAGAGGAACAGGTTAAACTGCAGATGTATCTGCGAATGATCTACCCGGACGTCGACAATTTCCTGACCAATACCATGACACCGGCCATTGTCCATCTGCCGGATAAGGATATCGTTACAATGCTTATAATCGGGGACAGAAACAGGTTAAAACCACTGCTGAAGGATAGATCAGAATCAATGGATATAGAAACCGCCTGCGATTCAGAGCCTAACGAAAAGGGAACAGGGCAGGATCTTGTTATCGGAATGAGGATTCTTTGTCCTAAAGGCAGTGTAACCATGGAGTCAGTTATCTGCGGTGACAAAAAACAGGCCCAACAGAGATTGGCTCAAACGCTTAAAACGATAGATGAGGTAACGATCTGGGTAGTAAATGAGAACCATGAATTTGTACGAATCATGAACATGTCCTGGCTTTACGAACCGCATCAGGAAGTACTGGATCAATTTTTGTAGGAGTCAATATAATCAACTCAAAGAAATCAAATGGATAATTATGGTTTAAGAAACATGAATTTGAGAGTAATAATAAAAAGGTAACTACGTTAATATTTTATTAAATATCGTATATTTTCATACAGGCGCATTGTTAATTGCGAGCAATAATATTGGATAGGAGGAAGCATAATTCATTGAACAAGTTTTCCTAAGTATTCGAAAGTAATCGAATTCATTGAAGTTGTTTCTCAAATACAACCCCAAAGGATTAAAAACTTTAGGACATCGATGACAGACGGCAAGTCGGAGTATATTAAGAACAGAGCTTTTGATGATGAATATTATAAGGATTTGATTATTGCTTATCTTAAAAAATATGAAAGGGCCAGCAGAAAGGAAATCGATGATTTGCTGATGGAAAAGCTGTCATCAGCGTTGGTTCAGGAACAAAAAAAGAATAAAATTCGAAACCTTTTGTATGGCATGTCCAAAAAGGATGGTACCATTCGGAATAACGGCACTTCGCGTTATCCGATTTGGGTTCTGAAAAATTGGTAATCTCAAGATGAACTTAAATAAACGTAGATAAACTTTTAGATGTACTTTAGATGAACTTGTTGGATGCGATGAAGAAATATCGGGATTGGATGGCCATCATCTGTGGAATATGAAATTTTTAAATTTTGTAGATGAAACGCTTGTTAATATTACTGTTTACAATGTACCAAATGAGGAGGTATTTTGTTTCATTCCGCATGCTCTAAATGTGGGGATAATTGTAATTTTGATTATGTTTATCAATTGCCTGCAAACAGTATATGGGTGAAAGTCAGATCGTCGTCAAACGATTGCCGGAATTCCAAGAAACACCCCTTAATAAATGAACTAATGGTTTTCTTAATATGAGATTAAACCCCAATGAACAGGAGTTTTGTGGAATTCCCTTTACTGCTAATGCACCATTTAACATAACTGTTAATCAGCTTAAGGTAAAGGATCGCACGTGCGGTGTGATTGATGTAAAAATAGAGATGCGGTGACCGGTGGTAAGCAGGAGATCAGTATTATGCTTCGTTTCCCGCAATGCTTTTACTGCGTTAATTTCAACGAAACCGTAACAACTGTCCCTGTTGATGCGCTGCTCACGCATTTTTAGAGGCACATAAACACGTCCATCCGGAAGATAGAACGGTACTGGCGCACTGCGATGAAAAGTGCGCTTTATTATTTTTCCTTGGGTTATCAAATCGGTAACATAGGTTTTAGCAAGGGCGCAACGGACGGAATGAATGGTACGGGGATCATGGCAGGGTTCAGTGTGCGGGTCTTTCAAGAATAGCTCTGTTATATTGCCTTCCGCGGCATAGACCGGTTGAAAGAGAATGACATGGTCTGCCATATCTTCAACCTTAACGAATATGAAGACCTCCTTTTTGCTGTTGTATTGCGCGAAGAACACTTGTTCTTAGCATAGCATTGACCCAAAGATGGGGCAAGCCTTTATGTATCTAATAATCTTTTATTAGAAACGTATGAAAAGGATTTTGAGGAAAATAATAGAAATATAATATGATTCATCAAAGAGTTGGAGGCAACAAATATTGCAAAATACAAAAGATGTGGTAGCAGCTATTCTTATTCATAACAAACGTGTGCTTATTGCCCAACGGGCAAAAGCGGATGATCTAGCAGGTTTTTGGGAGTTTCCTGGAGGGAAGATTGAAAATGGGGAAACCCCGGAGGAAGCGCTCGGGCGTGAATTAAACGAAGAATTCAATATTGATATAGAGGTAGGGGAGTTCTTAGGGAGCAGTGTTTTTAATTACCTCAAAGGAACGATACGTTTGCTGGCTTACTTCTGTAAGTGGTCCGGAGGCGAGATCCAGTCCACGGTTCATCAGGATTACACCTGGGCAGCCGTCGGGGATCTGGATCAGTATACCTTTGCGTCCGCAGACCGGCCGTTGGTTGAGAGGCTGAGGGGGGAATATGATGAGCGTTAGTCATGGATTGACACCGGGAGACGTAATCAATAACGATGCCCTGGCGGGGGGGATTAGGGGTTGTTTTCGGAATCTTTAATACTTAATTTTGCGTGTTGTACGTACGGCCATGATGCATAGAAATTAGTAATGTAGGAGACTGATTAATTATGGAATATACGAGTGAGATACTAGATGTTTATAAAAAAATGATGACAGAGGGGAAACTGTTAAGCGATGTGAAGCTGCAGGAATGTTATGAGACGTTTCGTGGGAAATTTGGCCCGGATAAATTGAAAAGCCTTGATGGGGAAGTATTGCTTAATACATTGTTTAACCATAGCAGCAAAGATAGTTTGGTTTATTGGCTGGAATTTAAAAATGATGATGAATTTTCCACCAATAAATTTGGCGGCATTGCAGGGGGAAGTGCAATTAAGTTTGGCATTTACCGGAGAAAAGAAGATGGCAAGTGGATCAGCGGTAGTTCCAAAGATATGAAGGAGTTATCAGTACAGGATGCAATTACGATTGCAAGAGAAAAAAGAGACCTGCTGATAAAGGGTGCTGAAATCGTTAGTTCTATGCTAGCCAACTATGAGGACCAAACTTATCAAGAGCTTCAAAATGATCTATACAATGCCATTGAAAATCTAAGCGATGCAGCGTGGGTACACAAATATTTTCACATGTTGTTTCCGGAAAAAATTGATGACTTTCATTCTGCTGATTATCAACGGTTTTATCTTATCAAACTGCACGAAATACCGGTTTCGGATAAAGGAAAGTACGCGGTAACTGGACAGATCATGCGAGCTGCAAAGTCATTAAATATCCCGATTCATAAATTCACTGCTGTATTAGGAGAGCTTTTTGGATCTCCTCATAAATACTGGAGAGTCGGGACTAGAGACGGGGACAAAAACAGTTATTGGGATAAAATGAGAAACGGCGGATATGTATCCATCGGGTGGCCAAGTATTGGAGATCTGCGTGAGCTGGATTACTCTACTGACTCAAAAGCAAGGGTGCAGTTAAAGGAACTGCTTAATCAACACTACCCAAATGATCCGCGCGCCATAGGCAAGAGTGCCAGTCAAATATTATCCTTTGTTCGATATATTCAGCCTGATGAAATTGTTTTAGCGGCTGATGGGGAAACCGTCTTAGGCATTGGCCGAGTTACTGGAAAATATCAGTACATTAACGGATTACAGTTTCCTCATACGATTGAGGTACAGTGGTTAATGACTGATTCCTTTCAATTACCGAATGTTTATGAAGGAAAGCTGACCACGGTTAATGCCTATAAAGACCATCAAAACATATTGGATATTGAAAAAAGAGTGAGTGGTATTACTGTCCCAGACGAAACGGGATTAGACCCTCTAACCGGGATTCTCGGTCAAGTTGAAGGTGTTCTGAAGCGAAAAAAACAGGTTATTCTCTATGGCCCACCTGGAACTGGCAAGACGTATTGGGCGGAAAAAGTGTGTTCGGAAGCAGCTGCTAGAAAGGTTTTTGGAAAAACCTTTGATAGTTTGGACGTGAACGAGCAAATGGTTATCAGAGGGAATGGAAGAGACGCCGGTTTAGTTCGAATGTGTTGTTTTCATCCTTCATACGGTTATGAAGATTTTATCGAAGGGATCAGGGCATCAGTTAGTAATGGGCAGACATTATTTAGCTTGCAGGCAGGGATATTTAAGAAATTATGTAATGACGCTGGGGAGAATCCCGATAGAGACTATTATCTGATTATTGATGAGATAAACAGGGGCGACATCTCGCGTATTTTTGGAGAATTGATCACGATCATTGAGGTTGGAAAGCGCGGCAAACAAATTTTGCTTTCAATATCGGGCGAATCGTTCAGTGTTCCCCAAAATTTATATATCGTCGGAACGATGAATACGGCTGATCGTTCAATTGCACTATTGGATGTTGCGCTGAGGAGAAGATTTGGCTTTGTGGAATTGATGCCGGATACGGAAGTGTTAGGGGAAGTGACAATTGAGGGTCTGCCATTGGGCTTGTGGCTCGGTGAGTTTAATAAGAATATATGTATGTATGTTGGCCGTGATGCGCGTAATCTTCAGATTGGACACTCATATTTTATGGAAAACGGCAGAGCGATTAATGATTTTGATTTGTTACGTAAGGTCATACATGAAGATATTATTCCCTTATTGGAAGAGTACTGCTACGGGGATTATTTGACTCTTAGCAAAATACTGGGAAATGCTCTGGTTGACACCGATAATCAGATGATAAGACATGAATTGTTTAAGCCATCAAAAAAAGAAGAACTAATCGCTGCGCTTCAGGAAACATGTCCAGAAATATCAACCTCCAGCAAAGCGCAGGTAGAGGATTCAGAGTCTGATAGCGTTATTGATAATGATGAAACAATTGGGGCAGCTGAATAATGAACAGGCTTATTATTGAAATGACGGAATGGGATCGAAAACTACCTGAAAAAGGGAATAAATTGTATCATTGTTTTCTTGATGAGGAGGTCTATGCTCAGCAAACTGCAGAATTTGTATCTCGAAAAGGTCTCTTGCAAGTTACTGAATACAAAAATGGGATAGCAATAGAAACAAATTCTCATGTAGGTACGATAAGCTTAGGCAGTATTCAGGTAAATATCAGGCCCAAGCTTGATGGGATGCCATTGTACACGTTATTAAAATATGCGTATGGATTACGGGATTTAGAAATTATATCTAATGTTAAACACAACATTAACTCCTTTCCATTTTATGATTTGCTTATTTTGCAACTCTGGGCGGAAACGGAAGAATTATTGCATAGAGGTCTGAATCGAAGTTATACACGCATATCTGATGATTTGCAGACCTTGCGCGGGCGGGTGGATATAAGGCAATTAGCAAACCAGGGCGGTGTGGCGTCTGCTTCGCTTCCGTGTGTGTTCTTTCAGAGGATCGAAGATAATCTATTAAACCGGGTTTTACTTGCTGGACTAAAATTAGCCTCTCGGCTCACGGATGACTTGAGTCTGAGGATTAAGCTTAACCGCTTGTCTGCACTTATGACCGAAACGGTTGTGAGCGTTTCGGTCAACCGAAACATGTTATCAAAAGCATTGCATAGTATTGACCGATTAAACGAAATTTATCGGCCAGCTATAGAAATTATTAATTTATTATTTGAATCACAGGGCAATCAGCTTGAAGATAGCTTTGCAACAGCACCGATCAACGGATTTTTATTTGATATGAATATGTTTTTTCAAAAGCTGTTATCGAGGTTTATGCACGAATACCTATCAGGTTATGAGTTACTGGATGAATACACATTACGCGAGATGTTTTCCTATTCTCCGGGATTCAACCTGCGTAATCGGAAAGCACCCAGGCCGCGCCCTGATTTTGCCATAATGAAGGATAAGAAAGTGGTTTCCCTGCTTGATGCAAAGTATAGAGATTTGTGGGATAAGGGCCTTCCGTCCCATATATTGTACCAGTTAGCCGTCTATGCTATGAGCGGAATGGGAAATCAAACATCGATGATTCTTTATCCAACCATGGATATGTCTGCAAAAGAGCAAAAGATCGACATTTCACATCCTACCAGCGGAGAGCATCAAGCACAGGTTATTTTAAGACCCGTGTTACTTGAAAAACTAGCCGGGCTAATTGAAAACAGAATGAATGATGGCGGTAAATGTGCCGCTTATGTTAGGGAGCTTGGCTTTGGATAAGTCTAATATTGGTTGAAATGAAGAGGAATGCGGGAAAACTGACTACATGGATTTTGGGTCATGCAAAGAATTTTAATTAGGTTTGGATTAATATTGTGAGCCATCGTGGGTAAGGGGCAGTAAATACTGTGTGGCTTAACATGACCAAGGAAAAGTGTTATTGAAGTTCGTGCAACCATGGTTGAATATATGGGAGAATTGCGGATCAAGAGGAATGGTGAAAGGAGGATGCGGATTGGATTTTAACAAAAACGGGCAACAATTAATAGAAAAGACCGAAATGCCAAGCAGCACGCATTATAATCAAAAAATATGGATTGTAAAATGTGAAGACCAGAATGGTCATGGTTGTAAAACAATATATGGGGTAAACGGCTGCGATTTTCATATAAGAAAATGCCCGAACTGTCAGCAGGGGCGGCCCGGAGAATTAATTGATTGGTGGGCAAAAAAGACCAACTAGTTTAAGATAAACTTAGATAAACATTGTAAATGTTTAAGGTTATCCCATTTTGTTTTGCTGAATTGATGGGGAATATGAAATAATATGAATAAAGATTCTTAAATACATGAATGAAAAGGATGATTCTAGGCTTATTTGACACAAGGGAATATACGAGCATTTGAAGAATTACTGCCATTAGACGTGCTTCGTTCTGTACAGATTTAATGCTGGGTATGGACGTACACTTCAAACATAGTGGTGTTCTCGCAACTGTTTTTTACTATAAAACTAGGTGATGAAGGGAAGTGATCAGGTGATCCAGTCGCTGTATATCGATAACTTTAAAGCATTCAATGATTTTCATATTGAAATGAAGCCTTTGACCGTATTGATTGGGGCTAATGCCAGCGGAAAGACCTCGATTCTGCAAGCTTTGGATTTAATTGCAAATTTTGCACAGATGGATATAGATGCTTATTTGGAAAAACGAAAATGGAAGCCTTCCGAGCTGAAATCGAAAGGCAGCAAAAAGTTTAATATGACTTTTAGGCTTCAATTGGAATTGGAGGTAGATCAATCTTCAAAGCTGATTGAATGGGAGTTTGTTCTCAATAATGCTAAAGAGAAGATCTCGGTGGTCAGTGAAAAGATTGTTGATAAAACAATTCAGAAGACTTTGCTGTCTGTTCAATCTAACGGAATCAGCCGGTTCAATTTTCAAGAGCATTCAGAGGAGAAGTTCCCTGCGCTGAATATGAAGAGTTCCTTTTTAAAAAACATTGATGTCAAAGATAAAGAAAAATTCCCTGAACTGGTAGCACTCATTGACTTTTTGACCGCTTCTGATTCTTTTGAGCTTTTGTCACCAGAAAAAATGAGGCAAACCAGTCGCGGAGACGTAGATACTATCGGCATGGGTGGAGAAAAACTGGCTGCATTTATTCATCGTTTGCAGCCGGAACAACGAGAAAATGTAAGTGAGCGTTTGCAACGTTACGTGCCGTTTGTTGATGAAGTTGATGCGGAGGTGAAAGGGCGTCCTGGGTGGCTGGAAATAAAAGTGTCAGAGCGGTTTCCTTCGGAGGAAAAAAATGTTGTCATCAGTCCTGCTCATGTCAGTGATGGAACCCTGAGAATGCTCGCCATCGCTGCGCTTATCGAGATAGATTGTTGAACGACAAATTACCGGCGGCAGAAACAACACATTATTTTTCCGAAAGAAATGGCATCCAGCGACAGATTAACACCGGAGCGACAGGCAATGAACGGGAAAACAACGCAATACGGCCGCCTAAGCTATACCGGTCAACATAAAAAAATAACGAGCCAAGCGATATATTGCATGGCCCGTGAAAAAGGTAATGATTTTTACTAGCGTAAAGACTGGTTATTACTAGCGGCAAGTATCGTTTCAGCATCAATGGACTGCTTTTTTAACTGTGCCCCTAGAGTGAGAGCGTCAGTCATA
>JAYEHK010000103.1:0-3180 GCA_034659475.1 Bacillota bacterium
ACTATCCTTGCTTTCGGCACAATTCATCATCACCTCCCTTTTTAAAAGGGTGCCCACAAAAAGGTCTTTTTACAAGACTTTTTCATGGGCACCCGCGCCCTTAAATTATATCTTTTTTACAATTTGATTATATTATATATTTTTATTATAACAAGGATAATTGTTTTATAATATTGTATACCTTCATGTATTGAATCAAACTAAATATAGAAACTCGGCTTACGCCGAGTTTCATAAAACCTGTTTATTATTCAGTGAAACATGTTAATTTTATCTTTGTTATTAATACTATTTGCGAAGATCCTCTATCTCGGCAACACTTTTCAGATCCTCAAGATATTGATTGAATGCCGTATTCTTTTGTTCCTGCAGCAAATACTGCTTAATCTGATCCTGCACATCCTCGAATGCTTGTGTTACCGCTTCCTGTTGTACTCCTGCCTTGATGATATGATAACCAAACTTGCTCTGTACTGGCTCTTGATATAATTGATCCGGTTCCAGAGATAACGTAGCTTCCTTAAATTCCGTAACCCATGGACTGGCTTCATTGGCTAGTCCAATATAACCACCAGAGTCTTTACTGCCGTCCAATGAATATTCCTTTGCAAGCGCCGCAAAATCGCCGCCATCTTTCACTTTTGCAAAAACCTCATCTGCAGTCTCTTTTTCCTCAACCAGGATATGGAATATCTGCACACCACCAGGTTGTTCAAACTGGGCCTTATTTTCCTCATAGAAGTTCATTGCCTCTTCGTCGCCTACCTCAATATCAGTTCCAACTTCTTCTCCTAAATTGTTGGTAAGCTGCACCATCTCTAATTCTTTGCGCAGGGTTTCTTCACTAAAATTGAGCTCTTTCAAAAACTGTTCAAAGCCATCTTCACTCTCTTTATTCTTCATTTCCTTTATATAATCAAGATTGCCATCTACCTCTGCCTGGTCAATCTCAATCCCTCTTTTTTCAGCATCCTGCTGCAGAAGCTTCTGAACAACTAAATTATCATAGGCTACATCTTTAATATTTTGCACGATCTCCTGATCTTTTTCTTCATCCAATGTTGTATTCGACTGGGTTTCATAATTTAATTTGACAAGTGCAAAACGTTCATCAAACTCTTCCTGTGTAACGGCTTCACCGTTCACTTTAGCAATTACATTATCACCCGCTTCGTCCTTGTTACATCCCACGACCAACAACATTAAGAGCAAGGTAACGAGCAGGATTATCTTTCTTTTCATTTTTTTCCTCCTTCTATTCATACTGCTGTTTATTATACCATTTTCGCAGACCATGAGATACCTACACCAAGTCTAATCTTAATCATTAAAAGACAACTTTCGTCAACGCAATCATGATTAGTAAGAAAATAGGTTTTAAATAGACACGGATTTTTTTGTAAGGGGTAAGGGGTAAGGGGTCAGGGGTAAGAGCAATGCCTGGCGCATAGCGCCTGACTCCTCACCCCTTACCCCTCACCCATTTTCATAGGTGATTGTGAACTGCAGACATGGGTGGTTAATTAGAAAATAGGTTGAGTATAAGTGAAATTGTTAGTTGGTTAGTTGGTCAGTTGGAACGTTGAAGTGGGTTAGTATGAAAATATGAACTGAAAACGCAGATTTTCGCTGATGTCCGTTGATTAACGCTTTTTTTAATAATTTATATAACAGCGTTAATCAGCGACAATCAGCGGTAATCAGCGTTAAAATCGTTCCCTTCCCCGATTGCCCACTGATTTTCATCGGTGGTTATGTCTTACGGTCATGGGGGGTTTGTAAGAAAATTGACTTTTTAATAGACGCGGACTAACGCGGATTTTCTGAACTTATGTAAACCATTAATGGAACACAATAGAAAAAGAGGTCTCTATACGAGAGAGACCTCTTTGAAATATTTTTACCCTTAGATAATCCCCTGCGCCAGCATGGCTTCTGCTACTTTTTTGAATCCGGCAATGTTTGCACCTGCTACCAGGTTGCCTTCAAAACCATATTCAGCAGCTGCTGCGCTGGACTTCTGGTAAATATCAATCATGATATTTTTAAGTTTGGCATCTACTTCTTCAAAGGTCCATGAATATCTCATGCTGTTCTGGGACATTTCCAGCGCTGAAACCGCTACGCCACCAGCATTCGCTGCCTTGGCAGGTCCGAAAAGGATACCATTTTTATGGAAGACCTCAACCGCCCCAGGTGTACATGGCATGTTGGCACCTTCTCCAACAGCAATACAACCATTGGTAAACAATTTCTTGGCGGCTTCTTCATCCAATTCATTTTGGGTTGCACAAGGCAGTGCGATATCACAGGGTATACTCCAAATATCAGCACAGCCTTCAAAATATTTTGCATTCTCTTTACAGCTTACATAATCAGCACATCTCTTTCTTTCCACTTCTTTAATGCGTCTGATCGTATCAACACAAACATTATTTTCATCTACAAAATAGCCGTTGGAATCACTCATAGCAACAACTGTGCCACCCAGTTGCTGAACCTTCTGTGCTGCATAAATGGCAACGTTACCAGAACCGGAAATAACAACGCGTTTTCCTTCAAAGCTCTCGCCCTTGGCTTTTAACATTTCTTCTACGAAGTAAACCAAGCCATATCCGGTTGCCTCCGTTCTAGCTAAACTGCCACCCCAGGTAAGGCCTTTGCCAGTCAAAACGCCTTCATAGGCATTCTTAATCCGTTTATATTGTCCATAGAGATAACCAATTTCTCTGCCCCCAACACCGATATCCCCAGCTGGCACATCTGTATCCGGTCCAATATGTCTGTAAAGTTCAGTCATAAAGCTCTGACAGAACTTCATAACCTCTCCATCCGATTTTCCTTTAGGATCAAAATCACTGCCGCCTTTACCCCCGCCAATCGGTAAACCGGTTAAAGAGTTCTTGAATATCTGTTCAAATCCGAGAAATTTAATAATGGAGGCATTGACAGACGGATGGAACCGCAATCCACCCTTATAGGGTCCAATAGCACTGTTAAATTCAAAGCGAAATCCTCTGTTAACCTGTACCTTCCCATTATCATCAACCCAGGGAACACGGAATACAATCTGTCGTTCCGGTTCTACAATCCTTTCAAGGATACCCGCTTCAACATACTCCGGATGCTTTTCCATCATGGGCTCAAGAGATTCCAACACCTCTCTGACCGCTTGTTGAT
>JAYEHK010000104.1:0-14950 GCA_034659475.1 Bacillota bacterium
GGCTCAGTGAACATAGTGAACATCGTCTTTTTAAAAATGAAGACGCACTGTGTAATTATAGCAAAACACTCATATATGTACAGGTAAATACTAGCATTGTATGATATGCCACAAAAGACAATTTATGTAAAGATTATAATCTTGTTCGTTTAGAAATTGTTGATTTTTATGAGAGTTTTAATCGGTTTGCAAAAAAAAAGGATTCTAGAAAAATAGTTGCTGTATAATAGATATAAGTAATAAATAAATGGGGGATCTTTATCGTGAAAATACGTTTTCTAGGTGCTGCAAAAACAGTAACAGGTTCCTGCCATGTTGTCCAAACTGATCAGGTAACTTTTGCAATTGATTGTGGTTTGTTTCAGGGCAATAAGCAACTAAAGGAAAGAAACTATAAAGATTTTGAGATTGATCCTAAATCAATTGATTTTCTGATTTTGACTCACGCACATATTGATCATTCAGGATTAATTCCTAAATTGTGTCGATTGGGTTTTACGGGACCAATCTATTGTAATTCTGCGACTGCAGCGTTATGCAAGGTTTTATTGCCCGATTCAGGACATATTCAAGAATCAGAGATAGAAAGAAAAAACAGGAAATTGGGTCGTGCTGGACAAGTGTTATTAGAGCCTATTTACACGGTTGATGATGCGCTGAACAGTTTATCCCAGTTTCGTCCTGTGAATTATGATGAAGTGATTCGGGTTGCTCCTGACGTTGAAATACGTCTAAGAGATGCTGGGCACATTCTGGGATCCAGCATTGTGGAAACATGGGTTGAAGAAGACAATCAAAAAAGCAAAATCGTATTTAGTGGTGATCTTGGACAGGGGAAGCAACCCATCATCAAAGATCCTACGATTATTGAAAGCGCGGACTATGTGGTAATGGAATCAACCTATGGTAATCGTTACCACAAGGGGATTTCTGATCGCGTAGAGCAATTGAAGAATGTCATTAAAGAGACGATGAACAAAGGTGGTAATTTGATTATTCCTGCTTTTGCTGTAGAACGAACGCAGGACTTACTTTATGATTTGAATATTCTATATCAATCTGGAGAATTGGATAAATCCATTGATATTTATATTGATAGTCCATTAGCTATAGCAGCTACTGAAATATTTCAAAATAGTCCAGAGTATTTTGATGATGCAACACGAAAATTCGTAGCAGAAGGGAATCATCCTCTGAAGTTGCCTAATCTTAAATACTCAAGATCCCAGGAAGAATCGATGGAATTAAATAAAGTGAACGGAAATACCATAATAATCTCCGCGTCAGGTATGTGTGATGCAGGTAGAATAAAACATCATCTTAAGCACAATTTGTGGAAACCAGAGAGTACAGTGTTATTCGTAGGTTATCAGGCCCAGGGTTCACTTGGTCGTAGAATATTGGATGGTGATGAATTGGTTACCATTCATGGTGAAAAGGTTGCAGTTCGCTCTGATATAAGGCGTATTGAGGCTTATTCTGCGCACGCAGACCGCGGTATGCTTATGAACTGGTTGGGACAAATGGACAGTGCTCCACAGACAGTATTTCTTGTTCATGGAGAGGAAGAAAACCAAACTGAACTGGCCAGCGGAATACAATCAGAATTGGGACTAAAAGTAATGATCCCAGATTGGTTGGATGAAGTTGACCTTAAAGCTGTTACTGAGAAAACTCTGGCAGTGGCCGTTCAACATAGAAATATTGAGCAATCAATTAAAGCGGAAGAATTATATCTGAATCTTCGCGGGCGTTTACATGAGCTATATGCAGAGGCGAATCGGACACAGAATTATGAAGCGTTTATTAATGCAGTAAATGAAATAGATCATTTATTGTAAAGAACAATATGCCAGCCTCTTGGCTGGTGTTTGTTTTGAAAGGGTATTAATAAAAAAAACACAATGTTATGCAAATTAGAATCACGCAACGAACAAAGGACCTAATTAAATCTATAAAGTGAAGATGGTCGATATTGATACTTGTTGCCTGGTGGCTAAAAATGTTATAATTCTTTTACTTCACTTTCGGGAGCTGAATTGTTAGATGCAACAACCCTATTTATCATTAGAAGTACTCCGTTGGGGATTTGCTCATTTACCAGGGGCAATCCTTTTTTATGCACGTGAATTGGAATTGGACATGGAGGATATTGGTATTTTATCTACCTTGTTCTATGCGTTTGAGAACGATAAACCACTGTTTGAAACGGGGGTACAAGCTGGTCGTGTGTTACAATGTTGTTCAACACTGACCACGAACAAATTATCTAAAAAATTATTACGTCTAGTGACCAAAGGAATCATTGAATTAAGTGACAGTGAAACCAAGAGTTTTACTGATAAAACAATATATATTGATCCCTTAATGGAAAAACTGGAACAACTCATTATGAGAGATCACCCACGTTTTTTAACCAAGCGATATATAACTGAAGCAGACCAGGAAGAAACGAATCAGCAATTAGAAGAATACAGAGATCAAATCAGCAAACTTGAAGCTTTATTGCAAGAGAAGGAAAATGATAAACCAATAGTTTCGTCGGTGAATCTTTCTGTTAATAATACGAATTACAAACGTGTAGCTGATTTTATTGCTAAAAAAACCGGAAACCTATTGAGTGTTAAGATGGAAAACGAACTGAGTAAGTGGTTGCAGGATATGGGATTTAAAACGGATTTCCTATTATGTATGCTGGAAATGACCTTTGAACGTAATATTGTAAACCCACGAGATATTACTAAAATTGCTCGGGATCTAAAAGAGTATTCGATAAACACGGTTGAGGGATTGGAATTATATTTCACTACTTATGTAGATTCGGAAAAAAGCAGAGTTGTGCGTACGAATCAATTTGATCCTGATATCATGGATTTCGGTTCATTTACTGGACTTGATATGAATGCGGAAGCCCGAAAAAAAGTATATTACAAGTGGCGTTACGATTGGGCCTTTACCCATCAGATGATTATGAAAGCTGGAGAAGTAATGTGTCAGCGCACCAAAAATGGAGGCCTTGAATACATAGATAGCGTTTTAAACAATTGGATGGCAAAGGAAATAAGATCGGTTAAGGAAGCCGAGAAAGAAATAGCAGAATTCAAAACAAAGAATAAAACGTCAAAATCAAAAAGTGTGCCGGTGACTCCTTCAGGAAAAATAAAAACCAGCGAATATGAGATATATGTTCCGCCTGAGGTTTTGGATGAATTAAAGAGTAATGTATAATGAATGAGACCGGTAATAAGCCGGTCTTCTTTGTGAATAAAGGAGTCAGAAGAGATGGAATTAGAATCAATAAATACGAAGGAATTGCTTGAGGATCTTGAGAGTGAGCGGCGTGTATTATCTGCCATGCTGCATTCTGAAGAAGCCTGTATTGAAGCGTATAATTCGGTTCAGATGCGGGACTTTGCTTCTCCCAAGCATGCAACCATATTTGAGCTTGCCAGCAGTCTGTATGAACGAGAAATTCATCCGACCTTTGTTGAACTGATTAAAGAAGGGCATAATCTAGGGATTTTTACGAATCCAAAAGATATCGAAGATATTCAATACATTTCTGAACATTATATTGAAGATGAGAATATTAAATTTTGGGTCAAAAAAGTAAAGGATAAGTCAAAACTTCGCCAGTTGGAAGGATTTCTTCGGCAAACCTATCAAACCCTGCTTGAGGAAACCGACCCTGATGTTGAGCAGATACTGATGGAGGCAGAGGAAAAACTTATTAATCTGACGGCCCTGGAAATCGATGATCATATTGATACGCCACAGGAGCTTGCCAAAACTGGTTACGAAGAGATAGAAAGACGATTCTTGAGATATAAAGAGATCAAAGAATTACACAAGGGGGTCATTCCGCTTGATGGAATACCCACTGGTTTTTCTAATCTGGACAAAGTGACACTGGGTTACAAGCCTGGCGATTTAATCATTCTTGGTGCCCAGACAGGCCATGGAAAGACATCTTTTGCTCTGCATACCGCAAGCGCAATCGCGGTTAGAACCAAACATAATCTGCTTTATCTAAACACGGAAATGAGCAGACAACAAATTGCATTAAGATGGGGATCAATCCTGTCCGGTATTGAACATGATCGGGTTCGCAGCGGAGACATTAATGAGTCTGAGCTTTCTCGTATTTTTAATGGATATTCACAATTAGAAGAGAGTGGATTCTATTCTTATCCGTGTCCGAATCTAACCCCGGAAAAAACCATATCGATTGCCCGTAAATTTAAGGCACAAAAAAATATTGATATGATGATTATAGATTACGTTGGCAGGATGGATAAACAAGACCCTAAGCTTCAAGAATGGCAGATCCTCGAACAGATTGTTAAAACCCAAAAGATCCTTGCGCAGAACCTCAAAATGGTGGTTATGTGTCTGGTGCAATTAAACCCTGACGGAAGTCTGCAGGGTGCGAAGAGAATGAAAAATGAATGTGACTTAATGATTAAACTCAGCCCTATTCCCAAACAGGAGATTGAAGAAAATGATGAACTTAAGAAATATGATGTGATACCTAACTACTCGATATTTATTGAAAAAAACAGAGATGGACAAAGCGGTATTCAGATTCCCATTCTTTTTGATTTACAACGTCAAATAATGCGTGATGTGAAAAGGGTTTCTATATGAGAAAAAACGAAGAAAACCTTGACAAACTTTGTGAATCTACTGCAAAGACGATCTTCAATCTTTATTTCACAACCCGAATCGATCAGCAGGAGAAGGCTTTTTTGCTGAATTTATTGGGTACCGTTGCTTCCGGCAAACATCGTGAATTATTTAAAGCCCTTGAGCAATGGTTAGAAGCCACTATTGATGATGAAGTGCATGAAATTATTCATGCTACCATTGTTAATGTTGATCTTACAAGTGAAGAATCGATTGCTGATGCTGTGCGAATAATAAATGAGTTACTTGCCTACGAGCAAGAATAAATGAACAGTCTTTTTAGGAGGGAACTTACGTGTTACAAGAATGGATTCATGAAGAACATACCGATGGCTACGGGGTGAAATGGAAAATTACCGAAGTCCTTCATGAAGAACAGACAAAATATCAAAAACTTTCAGTAGTCAATACTGTTGAATGGGGAAGAACGCTCATATTGGATGGCAATGTTCAAACCACGGAAACGGATGAATATATCTACCATGAAATGATGGTTCATCCAGCCATGAACACCCATGATCACGTCGAAAAAGTGTTAATCATCGGCGGTGGAGATGGCGGCGTTTTAAAAGAAATCGTTAAATATGATACAGTCACAAAAATTGACATGGTTGAAATTGATGAAGGGGTCGTCAATGCTTCCAAGAAATATTTCCCGAAAATCTCATCCGGTTTTGTTGATCAGCGGGTGAATTTACTGATTGAAGACGGGATTCAATATGTCAAGAACTGTACAACAAAATATGATCTGGTCATTATTGATTCTTCAGATCCGATAGGTCCAGCGATTGGGCTGTATAGCAAAGATTTTTATCAAGATGTTTTCAGCCTTTTAAAAGAGGCTGGTATTATGGTAGCACAGTCTGAGTCTCCGATGTTTTATCGGGAAATTTTTCAGTCGATTTATAAAAATATTTCTGATGTATTTCCGCAACAGTTTGTTTATTTGGCCTCAATCCCTACGTATATTGCGGGTCCCTGGGCATTTACAATGGCAATAAAAAGAGATAATCCACTAAAAATCGCTAGTGACATTGAACCATTGACTGGGTTACAATATTACAATAAAAACATTCATTGTAGTGCATTCAGTTTACCCGAATATATAAAGAAGCTATTACTAGCATAGACTGTATAAATAGTAGTATTGAAGGATGGTTTAATCGTAGACAGAGATAACACTTGAGCCTGAACTATACCGTTGTTTTAATGGTGTACCTTCGATATAGGCTCATTTTTGTTTTTTTATAGTTACAATCGTTACAGATTATGGGTAAGTTAAATTTATGATAGAGCTTTGAAGTGCAAGATATTTTCCCCTTATTTTATTTATCTTGGGTAAGAGAGGCAAATAGACGAAATGAATAGACAAGAAATTAGGAGGGGTACTATGGGACAGTTTATAGAGAAGAAGGCAAGAAAAGAGATTTTTTCATTAAAGCCCTATACACCAGGCAAACCTATTGAGGAAGTGAAACGCGAACTTGGGCTTGATGATATCATCAAACTGGCATCCAATGAAAATCCACTCGGAGCATCACAAAAAGGGCAAAAGGCTATAGAAGAACAGCTGTCACAATTGCACCTATATCCTGATAGTAATTCCTTTTATTTGAAACAGAAGCTGAGTGCTATGTTTGATATACCTTTGGAGACGGTGTTAGTTGGAAATGGTTCTGATGAATTATTAAAACTTCTGGCTGAAACATTTTTAAATGTTGATGATGAAATTATTATTGGCGAACCTTCCTTTTCTGAGTATGAATTTGTAGCCACCATTATGGGGGCAAAAACTTTGTTCGTTCCAATGAAAGATTTCACACACGATTTGGACTCAATGATTGCTGCCATTACTCCCAGAACTAAGATGATCATCATTTGTAATCCGAACAATCCAACCGGGACAATTGTTACCAAAGAAGAATTAGCGAGTATGATGTCGAGGATACCAGAGGACATTCTGGTTATCTTTGATGAGGCTTATTATGAATATGTATCATCCTCGGATTATGGTTCTGGTTTAGATTTTATCAGACAGGGAAGAAACGCAGTGGTATTAAGAACATTTTCTAAGATCTATGGTTTAGCTGCACTCCGAATTGGATATGGTATTACTACCCAGGAAATCACCGAGGCGGTTGAAAAGGTTACCGAACCCTTTAATGTAAATATGCTGGCTCAAATAGGTGCACTGGCAGCACTGGATGATACACAGCATGTGGAATCAAGCATACAAACGAATGAACTAGGTAAGGCTTATCTGTATAAGTCATTTGAAGAGTTGGGTCTATCGTATGTTCCTACAGAAGCTAATTTTATATTCTTTGATACCGGAAGAAATTGCCGTGAGGTATTTGAAGCATTGCTTCGAATGGGAGTCATTGTGAGAACGGGTGACATTTTTGGCTATCCTAATTATTTAAGGGTTACGGTGGGAACACAGGACCAAAATCAGCGATTTATAGCGAGTTTGAAACAGGTTTTAGGCCAGTAAGGGTACAGAATGATTCTTTTCCGCAAGCACTATCAAGAGAATAACTTTTTGAATCAATTGATTAATGTGCTCGAAAACGAATTATCAGGGGTGGACTACTCGCCTGTGATACTTTGCATCGGATCAGATCGTCACCTGCAGGATTGTTTTGGTCCACTTACGGGGACAATGCTGAGTGCCGTCGTACCGACAGCAACGCTGATGGGAACTCTGGATGAACCGATTCATGCCAAAAATCTGATCAGGCAGCTTGCGATGATAGAGGAACTTGGTAAGACGCGAAGGATCATTGCGCTGGATGCAGCCTTAGGAAATCCTGAGGATATAGGGGTGATCCAGCTTAAAAAAGGAAGCTTATTGCCGGGAAAGGCACTGGGAAGACGATTGCCACCAGTGGGTGATTATGCGTTAACGGGTATCGTTGGTTCTAAGATCATGGGAACGGAAGATAAACGATTTAACTCCCATAGTTTGGGGCCAGTCTATCATATGGCTAACATGATCAGTCAATCACTAGCCGTATGGCTATCACTTGAAGATGATAATAAGTGGTTTTATGAATAAAAAGTATGATTAATTAGAAAATAGACATTGAAATAGACACGGATTACACGGATTTAACGGATTTACACGGATTTTTTTGTAAGGGGTTAGGCGTGAGGAGTCAGGGGTAAGCGCTATGCGTCAGGCATTGCGCTTACCCCTGACAAAAAAAGGTCTGTGTCTATTAAAAAACTATTTTCTAATTAAAGTACTTCAACGTTCCAACTGTCCAACTATCCAACTATCCAACTAATAATTCCACTTATACTCAACCTATTTTCTAATTAATCAAGTAAAAGAACTATATAAGCAATCATTGAGCGAATTTTGTAAGGAGGAAACCTTAATGAAGAAACTCTTAATTGGGAACGCGGCGATCGCCAGAGGTGCATATGAAGCAGGAGCGACCGTAGCATGTGCGTATCCGGGCACGCCCAGCACGGAAATTGTAACTAATTTTTCCTCGAATGAAGGGGTTTATGCAGAATGGGCACCCAACGAAAAAGTGGCCATGGAGGTCGGTGTTGGCGCATCAATTGGAGGCGCGCGGACCCTGGTGACCATGAAACATGTAGGCGTAAATGTGGCCGCAGATCCGCTGTTTACCTTTGCTTATACCGGCGTAACCGGAGGGCTTGTGATCGTTTCAGCCGATGATCCGGGGATGCATTCGTCACAGAATGAGCAGGATAATCGCGGCTATGGTCGTTTTGCGAAACTCCCGGTGCTGGAACCTTCTGATAGTCAGGATGCCCTTGATTTCACTAAAATGGCTTTTGATATCAGTGAAGAATTTGACACGCCGGTGATGCTCAGAATCACCACCCGTTTGGCACATTCTCAAACGATGATTCAGGAGGGCGAAAGAAAAGAAGTTCCTCTCAAAGATTATCAGAAGAATGCACCTAAATATGTTATGCTGCCAGGCTATGCAAAGGCAAGACATATCGAGGTAGAGAAGCGGATGTTAAAATTGAAAGAGTACGCTGAAACAACGCCTCTCAACTCGGTTGAATGGGGATCTAAAAAACTAGGTATAATCACCAGTGGTGTTGTTTATCAATATGCAAAAGAAGTATTGCCAGATGCATCCGTATTGAAATTAGGGATGGTAAATCCGCTGCCTTATCAATTGATCAAGGATTTCGCAGATCAGGTGGACAGACTGGTTATCCTGGAAGAATTGGAACCGGTGATTGAAGAACAGGTAAAATCCTGGGGCATTCAGGCAGAAGGGAAAGAGCTATTTTCCCTCCTGGGAGAATATAGCCCTGAATTAATTGAAGAAAAACTGGCTGGAAAACTAATGCCGGCTGGCTACGGACTGAATAAAGAAATTCCCGGACGTCCCCCGCTAATGTGTCCAGGTTGCCCTCATCGTGGTGTATTTCATACCCTTCATAAAATGAAGCTGACGGTAACCGGAGATATTGGTTGTTACACACTGGGTGCTTTGAGTCCGCTGGAAGGAATGGATACGACCATCTGTATGGGTGCCAGTATCGGAACGGCGATGGGAATGGAAAAAGCCCGCGGTGAAGAATTTGCCGCGAAAACAGTAGCGGTGATTGGAGATTCAACCTTTGTTCATTCGGGGATCACAGGCCTGATTGATGTGGTCTATAACCAGGGAACCTCGACCGTGATGATACTGGACAATGACACTACAGCGATGACCGGTCATCAAGATCATCCGGCAACAGGGGTAACCATTACGAAACAGCCAACGGCTAAATTGGACATTGAAGGCATGGTGCGTGCCATTGGTGTTAAGAATATTCAAGTTGTTGATCCGCTGAACTTAGAACAACTGCAAACAGCGCTAACAGAAGAACTTGCCAGACGCGAACCATCTGTTATTATCACCAAGCGTCCCTGCGCTTTGTTAGGGAAAACCAAACAAGCTTATCGGTTGGTTGTGAACCCTGACCTTTGTAAAGGATGTAAGGCCTGTATTAAAGTTGGCTGTACCGGTATATATTTTGACGATGAAAACAAAAAAGCAGTGATTTCGCCGAGTTGTGTAGCCTGTGGCGTATGTGAACAGGTCTGTACTTTCGATGCAATCGAAAGAGTGGAGGGATAACGCATGGATAGCAGAATAACGAACATTTTAATCGTCGGTGTAGGCGGACAGGGAACCCTGCTGACCAGCCGTATTATAGCCGATGTAGCAGTGCAAATGGGCCATGATGTAAAAGTGACCGAGGTGCACGGCATGGCACAGCGCGGCGGAAGTGTTGTTTCCGAGGTGAGATTTGGCGAAAAAATTTACTCCCCCATTATAAAAAAAGGCGATGCAGATATTATTCTTGCCTTCGAAAAAATTGAAAGCGCTCGCTGGCTGGACTATTTAAAAGAGGATGGTATGGTTATCATCAATAATGAACGCGTGAATCCGCTGCCGGTCATGAGTGGAAAGGAAAAATACCCAGACAATATTCATGAACGAGTGGCTGATATGATAGATAAAACTGTTATCATCGATGCTAGCGGCATTGCTTCCGAATGCGGGAATGTCAAGGCAGCCAATGTAGTGCTGGTGGGAATACTAAGCAAAGCCATTGGTTTACCAGAAGAGGAAGTGGAAAAGGCCATTCGTGAAATCGTTCCTGCCAAGGCATTGGAAGTCAATTTGCAGGCGTTTCAGGAAGGACGCAAAAGGTTAGAAGCATAGCAGTAAGGCATGGGGACAGTTTTTTGCCTCACTTTTTCTGGCCTGGGGTTTAGCGTAACTGATTCAAAGAAGCGAAAACAAGATCATTAATATCAGACGAGATATATTAAGACGCGGAAAATTAGAACTTGCCGCGAAAACATTATTTGTGAAGAATAAGACGGTAAAGGGAGCGGGATGATTTATCCGCTCCCTTTCTTGAAAGGTTGGATTTTGCAATGGAGTGTACCATTACTGGAATTACCCATAAAGGGGAAGGTGTAGCGAGAATCGATGGCAAGGCCACATTTGTTACATTTACGTTGCCCGGAGAAACTGTTAAGGTGGAAATCATCGAAGAAAAGAAAAAATATCAGCGGGCCAAACTAATAGAAGTAATAGCACCATCATCAAACCGAACTACACCGGTTTGTACCCATTACTATGAATGTGGTGGCTGCGCGTTGCAGCATGCAGATTATGAAACTCAATTAGCATTAAAACAGCGTATCGTTGAAGAAAATCTTAGTAAGCTCGGAGACATTCAGGCACCTGTTCATCCAATAATAGGAATGGACTCACCCTGGGGCTACCGCAATAAAGTGGAGTGGCATATCAACCGTACGGGTAATAAAACACTAATGGGATATTTCCAGAGTGAAAGTCATAAGTTGGTGGAGATATCAAGTTGTCAATTAATCAGTAAGGAAATGCAAGAACTTAGTAAGTATATATGTGATCATGCCGAAGAAATACATCTGCCCGAAAATGCAAGGCTTACCATTAGGCAGTCCTCGTTAAATGGTAAATTAATGGTCATAATAAGTGGACGCGGTTCATTTTCCATGGATGTGACTCCATTAAAGAATATGACAAATGTGACTTCGGTTTACGGTGTAGAGAATAACGAGTCAAAACTTCTTTTCGGGAAAGAACAATTGATAGAGAAAATTGGTCCAATATCCTATCAGATTTCACCGCTATCCTTTTTCCAGGTAAACCCCGTACAGACAAAAAAACTTTTCGATATTGTGAAAGCGTATGCAAATCTAAGCGGTACAGAAAAAGTCCTCGATGCCTACTGTGGAACCGGCAGCATATCGCTCTATCTGGCGAATGAGTCTGAAAACATGCTGGGAATAGAGAGCAATTCTCAAGCGGTAGAAGACGCTCGGTCAAATGCACTTTTCAATCAAGTTAACAATGCCGATTTTCTGACCGGGAAATGCGAAACAATTATCAATCAGATTGAGGCCGACTTCGATCTGGCAATCCTCGATCCCCCCAGAACCGGCTGTCAACCAGAACTCGTTCAGGCCATTGCCAAAAAGAAAATTAATCGAGTGGTTTATGTATCCTGTAACCCTGCTACATTGGCTCGGGATTTGGCTTTGTTTGTGGGACTGGGTTATCAGGTGCAAGAAGTGCAACCGGTAGATATGTTTGCGCAGACGCATCACGTTGAGTGTGTCGTGGTGATAGAACGGGAATAGGGCGGCATCTAGGCTTTGGGGCATTATGCCCCTAATTTATTTTCTGATTTATGTTCCCGCAGACAAGGATAGGCAGCAAAACTTGAACCCCCGGGGGGCATAATTACGCAAAAACAGGGTATACCGGTGGGGAGTATGGGGGATTTTTGCGTAAAAGTGTATGAGTTGGTTGTATCTATCATTTTGGTCGTGTATAGACGATGGGCAGTGATGATAGAAATAGTAGTATAACTGCATTTAGCTAATAATGCAGTCATTCATTTTTAGACATAGATCACAACTGGCGAATGACTCATCTAATGATATGCGAACAGCCCCTTATTTTGTAAGTCGTTAAACGATTGAAAGGGTACATTTTTCCCTAGTGTTTGCATTTAACTGCAAGATGATTGCCTTTAGATGTTAATAATTACGTCAATTCGGTTTCATATATCAAATAATCTTATCTGCCGATCACAGCACGATTTGACTATACGTTCACGAATTATATCACCTTCTCCAACATCGCCAGATAGAAGTGGAGATAATGGATTATGCTTGTCACTATTTGTTTTTACAGACTTTTGACTGTAATTAGCATAACAATATTTGCAACCATTACGGCAAGTGTTGTACATTCCAATATCGATACTGGCAACGCACCCACATTCAATTCGTTGACTTTTATCTTTTTTAACATTCAAAGGGCAACCGACCAATTTTTCAAATAGTCTATCATCAATGCAGCGAGCATGCTCTATCCCGAATTGGTGCAAATCTATTTTCTCAGCACAGGTATCCATATACAAACCGAAACTATTAGCTATTTTCACAAGTGACTTAGCCAGTTGCATTTGTGCTTCAGTAGTAAACTCCAGCAAATTCAAACTTTTGATATTATTTTTAACTCCACGATAATCTTTATCAATAAAACTTATCGTACATTTTTTTGTGTATTTATTAAGACTCTTCGCGATCTTTTCAAAGGCTCGAAGATGGTAATCAACCGAGTATTTTTCACTTATCATTATTGGATCGTATCTCCAGATAACCCTATCAGGACCTACCATGTCAGACAAACGCTGAAAAGCTGGAATAATTTCATCCTTCTTTGAAGGTGAATTCGTCTCTACATCATTTCCATACGATGTCACTGTGAATTGAAAATAATACATATAATTTTTCAGCATGGATAGCTTATCAAGCATGGGCATTGAGTTTTTCGTCCAAAACACAATACCGTCGACTACATCTGGTGAGAGCGAAATCTTGCTAATCTGATGGATGTTCATGGGATTACGTACCAAGACGTATCCCTCCCTAATTCTGTTACAGAACCACTCCGAATAATAGGATGGAATATCTGTCCGGCGGCTTGCACTGATAATCATTTTTTTACCTCCAGTTCCAGCAAAAGTTGAACACCCCCGCAACAATCTCGCGGGCTGCAATATGTCTCTTGCAAGTGTCTTGAAGGACGGTATTTGAGAACTGTTGAAGGATATGGCTTCCTGTATTTTTGTTCATTGTTATTGATGTTGAAATCAAAATAACGTTTATATCGTTTGAATTTTTGCCCGCGAGCCCAAATGGATCGAACTAGACGAACAAAATCATCTCTACCCAGTTTGTAGTGATTCGTATCTTGTATTATAATAACAGCATCCTTTTCCATGAAAGCAACAATATGTTCAGCTACATCAGAGAAAAACTGATCAAGCTGATCAAATTGTTCTGTACATATAAAATGTGAAACAACATACTCAAGCACTAAAACATTAGCTTTGAATACTTTATTTGTACGAAAATATTCAACTGCGTCTTCGGGAACAAACTGTGCTTTCATCCCAGTGGAGCCGCAATAATTAACAATTTCTTGATGTATCGGTTTCCATCTTGGATTAACATCAAACCCTATATAAGTTATTGGGACGCTGTTGTGTTCCATATTATATTTTTCAAACGCCATTAAATCAGGTGCAGGGCCACATCCAATTGACAAAATATTAAATTTATCATAAGTGGATAAACAATCCAATACATCAAACGAGTACGCAATTTCAGAAGCGTATTTGTGTGCGTATCGACAAACATAATAGTTTACTATTTTGTCACAAGTGTAATCTTTTCTTCCATTAGGATGGTGATAATGAACCTCTCGTAAGCAAAGTTCACATTTGTTTTCACCCGGCTGTGGGCAGGAACCATGATCATGTGTACATTCATCGATAGAACATTTTCCTCTGGCACATTGTTCTTGGTATTTTTCATCACAATAATTAGTGAGGTGTTCTAACAACACTAGTCTCACCCCCCCTTATATTCTACATCTGTGGCACACCTTAATCAGCATGTTTCTTGAAATTCTCCGCCTGTTCCAGAACTTGTTCGAAGACTTCCTCGTCCCACTCGGGCGGATAGCCATTTTTATAGAGCAAAACAGGAATACTTCAGAATTTACACTATTGATGATTTAATTCAGCAATGACGCGTTCTCCTATAATAAATAAAACGTTAGAATTGTCAAATAAATCTGCTATCTTGTTGCAGTTTTGGGGGGGCATATAAATGAATTTGAAAGAGTTTATTTCCAAGTATTCACTGGAAACAGAACGTGGGTGATCAGAATACTTGTTTAATTGTGCGTTTGAGGAAGATGAGGGATATATATGTAACTGTCAATTAAAAATGAACAAAAAATGATAAATAACTTTGAACACCTAATCATTACCAAAAATGGTTTGGCGGTGTGTTAGACGAAAGCTATCGCCACTTAGATGAATGACTTCACTTTTGTGAATTAAACGATCCAAAATAGCGGTCGTAATCGCTGGGTCACCGAGGATATCACCCCATTCTTGTGGACCTTTGTTGGAGGTGATAATGACCGATGTTTGACCATAGAGCTTGTTTATCAGTTGAAAAAATAAGTTTGATTCATGTTGGTCAATGGCCATAAACATCATGGTGACAAGGGGACGGTTGTATGTCCAGCAAGGCTGGCATGTTCAGCGGGAGGTAGTCCCGCTAGGGAAACAAGCAGAATCCCTGTAGCTTGGTTAGCAGAGGGGAAAGAAATTGAACCTCTGGAGTCTAATG
>JAYEHK010000105.1:0-14894 GCA_034659475.1 Bacillota bacterium
CTCTCTGGGGGTGTTTTTGTGGGTTTCAGTTTATTTTCACAACACCCCCGACCCCGTTTCACCCCAAAACTTGGCCCGTTACTGCCCACACTAATGAAGCGGGTGAATGATGGTCACCCGCTTCAGCGCTTCATGTCTTATGAAATTTGTCTGTATTAGACAGTAGATTTAATACCTGATGCAAGCGTCAGTAACACCTGATTTCGATCCTCCATACACAGGGCCTGTTCCATACCGCCTGCATCCAGGTTCATGTTAATTGCTTCTTTGGTAAGTCTGAGGGCCATCGGGTTTTTACTGGTCATTTTTCTGGCCAGCTGGAGGCAGGTATCATACAGCGATTCCTTTTCCACAATTCTACTGATCATCCCGAGTTCCATGGCTTCCTGCGCAGAAAAGAACTCACCCAGATACATGATTTCATAGGCCCGACCTGCGCCGATGATGCGTGGAAGAAGGTAGCTGCAGGACATGTCTGCTCCGCCCAGACCGATGTTAATATATGCAGCACAGAAACGAGCCCCAGGGGTTATGACTCTAATATCTGAAGCCAGCACAAAACTAAACCCTTCTCCAGCTGCTGCACCGTGTACAAGGGAGATAATTGGCTGGGGGGCTCTGCGCATGGCTAGGTTTAATCTGGATAAACGAGCCTGGAATTTATAGAATGCAGCAGCATTGTTCATTTTTTCGGCATTTTCCATGGTATACTTCATGTCCAATCCCGCGCAGAAGCCTTTTTCTCCTGCACCCTGTAAAAGAATTACCAGGGTATCCAGATCGTAGAGACGGGTGCGCCAGAAGGCCTCCAATTCATCCAGCATTTCTCCGTCAACCGCATTATAGGCCTGTGGGCGGTTAAGGGTCAGCAGGCCTATACCCTCTTCGATGATTTCCCATTTAATAGTATTGTAATGTTCCATCAAAAATCATCATCCTTTCTCGTGTTATTATTTAATACCGTTACGAAAAACTTATAAAACCTTATAAATCCTTCTTCCTAATTCATAGCGTCCAGTTTTGCCTAAGCTAATCCTGTTTGATGTAACGCTCCAAAGGCTTAAATTCCCCGATAACGTTCGGGTACATATTAGCATTAGCTTGTTGGTGCTAACTTGCTAATTTATTTCTTCCATACTCTCTAAGGTTGATACTTGCGTTTAAGTCTCTATCAATATGTAATCCGCAGTCGCAATGGTATGTCCGATCTGAAAGTTTTAAATCTCTCTTAATCTGTCCACATTGACTGCAAGTTTTACTTGATGGATAGAATCTGTCTGCAACTACCAATCTAACCCCGTACCATTGACATTTATACTCTATCTGCCGTCTGAACTCATATAACTTTTGTTCTTGTACTGCTTTCGATAGATGTTTGTTTTTCATCATGCCTGATACGTTTAAATCCTCAATCACAATGTACTCTGGATTGGTTTTCACCAGTTTACTTGTGGTTTGATGAAGATGGTTTGTACGGATATCGTTAAGCCTTTTATGAATTAGTCTGATTTCTTTCTCAAGTTTTAATAAGTTGCTAGTCTTTTCGTAACGGTTTTCACCTTCTTTCTTTTTAAATTTTTCATATTGCCTACTAGCTTGACGTTGTAACCGTTTCAATTTCTTTTGCAAGCGTCTAGCTTCTTTGGCTTTATTGATGTTCTTAACGACTTCACCTGTACTAATTACAGCTAGTTCCTTAACTCCTACATCAATTCCAATAGGTTCACCCACCGGTTTATTAAGTATTGGAGTTTCCATTTCAATTCCGACAGTCAGATACCAATTAAGCCCATCTTGTTTAACCCTGGGGTTGGAATATCTACCTTTTGGTAAAGGTTCAGCAGTTTTCACCCAGCCTATTTTTTCTAGAACAACTCGTTTGTTTTGGTATTTGAGTTTGTCATACCGCTGATAGAAACTAGGTGTACCATGCTTCTTTCTTTTGAATCTGGGAAACTTTGCTTGTTTCTTGAAAAAACGTTGATAGGCTAAACAGGCATCTTTAACAGCTTGTTTGGGTATCTGCGCCGAAACATCTTTAAGCCAACAGAAGTCTCCTGTTTTCTTTAATTGAGTGAGTTCTTTTCGCAAATCATTATTATTAATAAATTTTCCACCAGAATCATAATTCTGTTTCTGTTTTCCTAAAGTCCAATTATAGGCCCACCTCGCTGTTCCTGCTGATTGCCATAACTTCTGTTCCTGTTCTTTGGTTGGGTGCAGTTTAATCTTGTAAGACTTAATCATTTTGAGCCAACTCCTTTACAAACTTTTTTGCTTTATTGGCTCGCTTGTCTTGAAGTCTATAGGCAAATACGGTCACTATCTGTATCATATCTTCTACTAACTCTTGTTCTTCTGATTTTTCAATGTTGTCTATTATTTCTATTTCACAATTATTTAGACTAGCTATATATTCTATTAATTCAAAACCAAATCTTACAAGACGGTCTTTATAGAGAACAACGACTTTTCCCACTTCATTAGACTCAATGCGTCGAATCAATGACTGTAACCCTTTTTTGTTATAATTAATTCCGCTTCCAACGTCAGATATAATTTCAAAAGGTTTACCTTGTGCTAATAAATACATTTTTACGTTTTCTATTTGTCTTTCTAAATCATCCTTCTGCTTATTGCTAGAAACTCTACAATAGCCAATAGTTATTCTGGGTTTAGTAGAATTAATATTTAAAACCTGTCTTGCTTGCTCTTCTGAGTAATATCTATATCCATTAGAAGAAGTATGATGAGGTTTTAAAATCCCCTTTTTATCCCAATTTCTTAATGTTTGCGGGGTTTTCCCAACCATTTCAGAAAACTTATGAATGGTATAATACTGCACATAAATCACCTCAACAATATTATATCGCAAAACTATAATAATATTGTCATAGTTTTATAAGTTTTAGTAAGTTTTATTTAACTGATAAGTACCCCTCATCCAAACGCTATTCGCTATTCAATACGTTATTAGTATATGATCGTTCCTGAAGTCAATTTAAAAATACAACCAGAAGAGTTCAAAACAGTTTTATGGAATACCTGGTTTGATAAGATAATATTTCCATAGACATAAGTGAAAACCCTCCAACAAAAGATGTAAAACAGGTGATTTAAATCCCTTGCAAAAACTCTAAAAGTCTCCTGTTTGAATGTATAAATATTCTGGAAGCGTTGGCGGAGCATGGGAGTAACACTCTGCGAAGACGAACGAAAAAAGGGGGCGAGCCCCATGGACGGGGCGAGAGGGCAGTTGAACACAGATGTGAATTTGCCCTGTACCCCTTTTTTCGTTCGTTGAGCAGTTAGTGTTACCCCATGCGGAGACTGCTGGAAGAATATTTATACATTCAAACTCGCCCAGTATTCCTTTTTGCCGTGGAATCGTGATTTAAATAACATGCCAATGGAGATAAAACCTGGTACCAGCAATGGAATCAGTCTCGGGGCTGCAAAACGCTCCCCTGTGTCACCGTTGATACCATAATTTACATAAAGGTATTTGTCGAAAAAAGTCTAATTTGCTAGTAGTGGGATTATTATCTATTGGAGGTATTTATGTTCAAGAAGTTTTTCTCTTTATGTCTGTGTTTATTTATGTTCATCGGTTTGGTAAATGTACCCGTTGTAAATGCTGCTGGAAGTAGTAACAATTATGTCCAGCGTTATGAGGACAATTATCCTGAATATCTAACGCACGATAAGGTTATTGCAGATGATTTTCTGTCTGGCTACAACAACAGTGAAGCCCAAGCATTGGTAACCCGGGCGATTTGGTACATGGAAAATGGCTATATGATCTATGGTCATTCTAAATATTGGGACACTGGATATATAGATTGTTCCAATTATGTTTCCCTGATTTACAAAGATCTGGGCTATGAAATTACTTCAGCCTCGAAAAAATATAACCAGGTAGGGGAAAAAGTAGATGGGGTATATTTCAGAAAGATAGCAGGAAGCAGCAAATACGAACTGGTAGGAACTGAGAATCTAAGACCCGGTGATATTTTTACCTACTGGAAAGACGATACAGATGGCAATGGAACGCACATAGGACATGTTGCTCTGTATATGGGGGAAATCAATGGTCAACCCACGATAATACAGACAAATTCTGATAGACCAACTGCTATCGGGATTAGAACCGATTTCAGATACTGGTACGGAGAACATTTTGTTGAAGCTCGCAGGGTGCTGGATAACGCTTCACAGGTTCCTGGAAAAGAATGGCAGGCATCAAGTCCAGTCATTCCAGATATCTATCAACTTGCTCCGCAGAATCCTGTGATTATGCCTGAAGATTGCTTCATGAGTTACAGTGCTGCGAATGGAGTCATAACCGATGAAGATAGCGAAGAAGAGACGGATACAGAGGGTGATTCCAGTGCAGAAGATAGCGACAAAGACACAGATACAGAGGACAGCACCAGGGCAGAAGACAGCGATGAAAAAACAGACGCAGCGGATAGTTCAAGTAAAGAAAATAGCGATGACGATACCACAATAACGGCTGGCTCTAACACAGGAAGTGCTGGATCAATATCCGGGGAAAACACCAATAAGCAGACCGATACTGATGTTTCAGAACTCCCTGATGATGCGGCTGGTCATTGGGCAGAGAAAGCTATTAATCAATTTTTACAGGAAGGCTACATAACCGGTTATCCTGATGGCCAATTTCGACCTGACAATACCATCAGCAGAGCCGAATTTACAACGATCCTGGTTAAATCCTTTCACCTGCAGGTGGAAAAAGGAGAGACATTCAGCGATACGGATACTCACTGGGCCAGCGATTATATAAGTACCGCAGCCAAACAGGGCATTGTAAACGGTTACAGTGATACGCGATTTGGGCCCGATGATTCAATTACTCGGGAACAGATGCTAGTCATGCTTGTGAAAGCCTCTCAACTTGAGGTTTCTGATGAAGAAGAGGGGGCACTTACATTTTCAGATCTTTCTCAAATCTCAGATTGGGCTGAAAATGCAGTATTTATCGCATATAAAGCAGACTTAATCAGCGGTTACGCTGATGGCACTTTTAAACCTCAGACAGTCACAACCCGGGCAGAAGCAGTTACGGTAATTTCCAAAAGCATGTTAAGGGGATGATCCCTTTGGCACGCTGCAAAAAATGTTATTATCGGCCTTCTTGGTCTAACCTGTCGGGCGTCTCGCACTGGAGATGGATAGGTGGGATACCGGGGCAACCTCCGTGTCGAAATTTAGTGTGCCAGAAGGGTACTCTTTAAGATATTAGTACAACAACTATGAAGACGTAATCACTTGATGAATGGGAATAAGCAAGGGAGTCAGAACATTGAACTGACTCCCTTGCTTATTTTATGCAACTTCTTTTGCTTTATTAAGGGCCAGCAATGGAATGAGCCCCAGAATAAACGTAATGACTGCCAGAAGTACAGAATAAGCGGTTGCCAGGCCCAGCGAGAAAATAAAAATCAAGGTTATGATCGTCACGCCCCACTGGGCGGCCAGCGTGGTGCTTAAGATGACTTTGGCGCTCCCCAGATCATTCCTGGCCAGATAGGCTCCGTAACCAAGCGCAATGAAGAGTGCAGCTGCGGCCATAATGGGGAATAGATCTGTCAGTGCTGTTCTTCCAAGCCACAGTGGAGCAAATAACAAAAGTAGACCCAGAATGACCTGGCACCATGCCAGTAAGCCAAGGGTCCTTTGTGCCTTGGCAACCATAGCCTCACCTGGTGTTTGAACATTTACATTCCCGCTGTGCATTGTTGGGTTATCCATGTTCTCTACCTCCTTAAAGTAATTTTTGCTCCTGTAAAATTTTACAGGTGTTATTAACATTATAAACCTTATTATTTAATATTTTTACATAAATAAATATATTTCCCGAAAAACTGATGCGGTTTTCAATAGGGATACAATAGAGATGCTGAAGTGTTCTGCTCCCATGGGCATTGCTCCCTCGGAGGTCATACCTGTTATACTATAATTATAAACCATCAGAGAATCATAGGTGTTCTCTGTATATACAAAGTTCAATAAAGGAGAAAAATTAAAATGAAATGGATTTGGCTGATGAGTTCGATCATCTGTGAAGTGGCGGGAACAACGGCACTAAAACTTGTGTCGCAGGGAGGACGGTATACGACATTTTGGATTGTATCAGTATTTGTTTTCTATATTGCCTGCTTTGGCCTTATGGGGATCACCTTTCGTTATTTTGATCTGGGTTTGGTATATGCCATTTGGTCAGGAATTGGAATAACCTTAATGGCGATTATCGGTTTGCTGTTCTTTGGGGACAGCATGAACATGATGAAATTTTTTTCGATTGTGCTGATCATTATGGGAATTGCTGGTCTTAACCTTTCGGGTGTTTCACATTGAGTCGATAAATAAAGTGACAAAAGGCTGTTTGCCCTGTTATCCTGATTCATTCTGTACTGACTGGATTACCTGCGCCAGATATGCATTTCTTCTGCGGATTTAATCAAATCATCCCGAAACAGTGGATGAGCGATATTGATTAGTGCCTCGGCCCTTTCCCAGGTGCTTTTGCCTTTCAGATCAGCAATGCCGTATTCGGTTACGATCATATGCGTTGCGGTTCTGGGGTCCGTAACGATGGCTCCGAGGGGGAGGGTGGGGTTGATTTTGGACACAGTTTTTCCGTCTTTGGTTGTATAGGTTGAAGGCATACAAATGAAGCTTTTGCCTCCTCTGGACCTGTATGCACCCTCGACAAAGTCTAGTTGACCGCCTGTTCCGCTAATTTGCCGGGTCCCCACGCTTTCAGAACAAACCTGACCGAACAGGTCTACTTCCAGACAGGCATTGATTGATATCACATGGTCATTTTGGGCAATCACATGGGGGTTATTTACATAATCAACCGAACAGGCAACAACGCCCTGGTTATCGTCGATAAAATCATACATTTTGCGGCTGCCATATGCGAAGCAGAAGACCTGCTTATATTTATCAATATTTTTATTTTTACCGGTTATTTTCCCAGCCAAAAACATTTCCATAAAGGCATCTGTATACATTTCACTATGGACGCCAAAATCTTTTAAATCAGATTGTGCAACCATCGCGCCAACTGCATTGGGAATTCCTCCAATGCCTAGCTGAATGCAAGCGCCGTCTGTCATCTGAGCAATAATATGTTCTGCAATTTTCACCTCAATATCGGTTGGGGAGGGAGGCTGTATTTCAGGAATAGGTGGATTGCTTGATTCCACGACGTGATCAACCTGTGAGATATGAATGCACTCCTGGTTGCCCCCCAGCACACGGGGCATATTCGTATTCACCTCCAGCAGTACATGTTTTGCCTGTTCTATACAAGCCCAGGACTGTCCTGCGGCAGCGCCAAAGCTGAAGTATCCGTGTTTATCCATAGGGGAAACGATAGTCATAAAAACATCGGTACGGTTATTCTGTACCAAGGAGGGCTGTTCACTGAATTTCATAGGGATATAATAGGCCAGATCACGCTGTGATTCCATTCTGTCACGGCCGGCGAAATGCCAGCAGTTCCAACAAAAATGCTTGCCATTGGGATCGGCATCTATACAATAACGGGGCCAAGGTGACATATTGCTTCTTATTTTTACATCCCATAGATCATCTTTCCGGCGGGCCAGTGCTTCTTCCAGCTCATTGGCGCAGCAAATTACCAGGGGATAGTCAACCCAGTCTCCTGAATTAACGACTTTCACAGCTTCGTCTGCCGTGACCAATTTTTTTTTATATTGTTCCATCCATAGATCAATCATTTATGTATAAGTTCCTCCTTTTGTAATTTCCACAAAAATCATCACTATTATTATCAAATTTATTGATGCAATTAGCAAGGGGAGAAGGTTTTTTGCGTTGACAGAAGGCGAAAAAAGAACCACATACAGGAATTTGTATAAAATATGGCTCAAACAAAAGTGATAAATATATGCCATACTGGGGAAATATTATAAGCACGAATATTGGTACTGTGCAAATATACTAAAACATAATAAACGCTTTCCAATACTTATGTGGTGTAATATAATATGAATATATAGATAAAACAACATATCGTAATACCATCACGTATCAATTAAATTGGGTAGCAGGTAAAAAGAAGAGGAGGCATCAGTATGCATCAGCATATACCAAACAGTACAATGAGCCAGGGCTTTTATCACACAGCGGATTGTTTATCAGATCGAGTAGCACAAATGTTTAATGCGGACCTTTATAATGGAGATAATAATGGACAGTTCACATGGCTGGAAATGAAAGACAGGGTTGAGGGAATTGCAGGCGGTATGCTCAGTTTGGGACTGGAGAAACAGCAACGGGTTGCTATGATGTCTCCCAACAGTCCTTATTGGACACAAGCAGACGTTGCTACGATTTGCGTTGGTGGGGTACTAGTAACTGTTTATCCTACGCTCTCGCTTAACGAGGTTAAATATATCGTAAACGATTCTGAGAGTCGCTATATCTACGTGGGCAGTATGGATATTCTTAATCGTGTATTGCCTGGTTTTGATGAGATGCCCAGCCTGGAGAAGATAATCTATATGGATATGAATTATCGTTCTAACGATTCCCGCATTATTGGTCTTGGAGAGTTGATTGACATGGGTAAGAAATACATGGCAACCAACTACCAGGAGTACGATAAGTTGTGGAGGAGTCTTACGCTCGATGATTGGGGTACTATTTTATATACCTCGGGGACAACCGGTGCTGGCAAAGGGGTTATCATTACCCACGGTACGCTTTCGGCGCGTGTAGACGGAACCCATAAATATTTTGTGCAGACCGGGCACCCGCTGGATGAGAGAGACTTGGTCCTATCATTTTTACCATTATCCCATATCTTTGATCGGATGTGTTCACAGTGGATCGGGATATATCGTGGTGCTACCATTGCTTATGCAGATAGTCCGGCAACCTTTATGCAGGATTTGCTCAAATATAATCCCACCTGGTTTTCATGTGTTCCGCGGTTATACGAGAAAATCTACGTTCAGTTTCACCAGACGCTGGAATCCAGCCCGGCCAAGAAAAAGATGTTTGAATGGGCACTGGATGTAGGAGAACAGGTTCTGGCTTATCGAAAGGATGAATATGGGCGTTATAATATGCAGCCTGCTTATAATATTGAGGCAAGATTGCCGGCAGGTTTACGGATGAAGTATAAAATGGCCGACAAACTGTTTGCCAAAGTACGGGCACTTTTTGGCACACGTTTTCGTTTTTCATTTTCAGCAAGTGCGGGGATTGTCCCGGACCTGTTAAAGTTCTTCTATATACTGGGCCTTCCGGTACTGGAGGGTTATGGCTCAACGGAGACCTGCAGTGCTGTCTGTTATAATCCTATGTTTGCAGCCAAACCGGGATCGGTAGGACCGGAGGCTAACGGATCAAACTGTCGTGTAGCAGAAGATGGCGAATTGGAAGTTCGGGGAGCTATATTTATTGGCTATTTGAATAAACCGGAAGAGGATGCGGAAGCCTTTACGGACGACGGTTGGTTTAAAACCGGGGATCTGGTGAGGATGGACGCAGATGGATATTATACAATCGTTGATCGCAAAAAGGCGATTATCTGTCTCGCAACCGGTAAAAATGTTGCGCCTGCCAAGATTGAGTCCAAATTTGCGACCAGTCTGGTGGTAGAACAGATCTTCACGATTGGCGATGAGCGTAACGTAATGAGCGCGTTAATCGTGCCTAATTTTGGTTACTTCATGGAGTTGTTTGAAAAAGAAAACATTATCTATGATCGCAGTAAGCTGGAATATGCAAATGTTGCCGGAGCAAAAATATGCGTTGGTGTGGGTCAGGATTTTGTTGATCAGCCCCTGATCAAAGAAATGATTGCAAACGATATAAAACAGGTGAATGCAAACCTGGAGGGTTTCGAACAGGTTAAACAACATACCATTGTCACCCATCGTTTTACCGAAGAAAACGGACAGCTAACTCCCACCCAGAAGGCCAAAAAACGGGTGCTGTTGGAGCACTACAAGGATGTAATTGAAGATATGTACAATAGATCCTACTAAGCATTTATGGGGCAGGCATCGAGACAATTCTCGTGCCTGCTCTTTCATTTTAAGGTATCATAACCGTCCCCCTTGACACCCTTTAGATATAGATGCGAGGAACTCTTCTGCTCAAAAGACAGGGCAGAACAGGCGCAAAATGCTCGCGGGCGGCAATTCCTTCAACCGTAATTGTGCCATTTCCCTGTTCACCCAGAAGCACTACTTCATCGCCTATGGCTGCACCGTCAATATCTGTCACATCAATCATCAGATGATCCATACAAACGCTTCCCAGTACGTAAACCTTTCTTCCATGGATCAATACGTTACCTTTTTGTACAAAAGCAAGAAAGAATGCATCTCCATAGCCTACAGGCAAGGTTGCAATCAGGGTGTTTCTGCTGGTTGTGAAATTCCAGCCGTAACCACCTTTGAAGCCTGCTTTTACGTGTTTTAAAAAGGCAATTCTTGTTTTTAGTTGCATTACAGCCTGGGTTTTTACTGCAAGAGAGTGGTTGTTAATGCCGTATAATAGCGCTCCCAATCTTACCATATTATATTCAGCTTCTGGCATCGTGAGAATGGTTAAACTGCTGGTAGCATGGATCAGCGGAATAAATATTCCGCTTTCGTTCAAACGATTTAACAGGTCGTTAAACTCGCTGATTTGTATTTCCGCATTTAAATGATTTAATCCATAGGCAGCGTTTAGATGTGTAAAAATACCTTCTATGCGGAGCCATTCCATCAATCTTAATTTATTTATAAACGTTATGCACTCCGCTGCAACAATCCCATTACTTCCCATGCCTACATCTACTTTTACATGAAGATTAATTATATCTCTGTTTTGTCGCCCAGTTTTGTTTAATGCGCTGGCTAAACTCAAGCTGCAGACCATAGGCGTGAGATGATAATGCACCAGTTCCTCGGTTTGGTGAGGAGATACTTCACCCAATACTAGAATGGGAACCTTTATACCGTTTTTCCTTAATTCAATGCCTTCTTCGAGAAGGACGACAGCGAGTGCACCAACCCCGTGATTCACAAGAGTCTGGGCAATCGGAACGGCCCCATGACCATAAGCGTCCGCTTTTACGACCGCCATTATTTGCGTATTTGGGTGAAGCTGCTGGCGAATTAACTGCAAATTATTCTTCAATCGGCCGAGATCTATTTCCGCCAAAACGCGATACTTGTTTTCGTAAGGCATAATTGACTCCACTGCAAAAACCCCCCAATACTTCTGTTTGAATGTATAAGTGATTATTGGGCACTTATATATTTAAACTCACTAATATGACTTTCCGCAGGGGAAATCATAATTAATCTCCATAAAATCACACCATTAAAGTCGTAGAGATTATTCCCGCAATACCCGCAAGGTCAGGCAGCGCAAACTTCCGCCTCCTGCCAGTAAAGCCTCGGGATGGAATTCTATGAGATCGACTCCTTTATTGCGAAGTGTATTCTTTGTACGGTTGTTAAAGGCGATATCATAATGAATCATTACATTTTGTTCCAGGGGCACAAAGGTACACCCCCAGCTTTGTTGTTCCGAGTCGTTGATATTAACTAATTCGATATCTCTAGATTTCATAAAGCTCGTAAAATCATCGATGACTGTTTTATTGGTACGGGTGATTAAAAGACTGCGGAGAAATGCCGGCAGATAGACAATCGCCAGATGGTTGCTGACACGATTGAAGATAGTGTCTGGATGCATGAAACGTCTATGCTGGGGGATTTCTACGTAAATGACTTCTTCGAATATCGTTAGTGCTTTAGGAATAAATCGCATTATGGTTTGTTTGCTGTGACGCTCGGTGTTAGCAATAAATAGAGTCTTGGGCGATAAGATGAGGCAACCCTCAAATTGATCCTGTTCCTTGAATTGAGAAAAAATCGGAATTCCCAGGTTACTTAGCGCTTTTTTCACAATAATAGCTTCATTTTCTCTTGCTTTAAAGGTCATTTTTGATAGTATTGCGCCATGTTTGGTGATCACAGAGCTATCATGCATGTATACCAGGTTTGGCAGCTGGTTCATGAGCCATTTGTTCCTGAATACATAATCGCTTAATTCAATGACATCTACGACAAGGGATCTTAATAGATCGGTATACCTTTGATGCTCTTCCAGAAATCGATCTACATCGGGAACTTGATCAAAAAGCCACTGATTGTGATTTCCCTGATTAATGATTTTTAATGAATTTAAGGGTTGGTGTAATATAGCTGTTTTTAATCTTCCGAATTCTTCAGTGCCATACTTTTGGGGAGAATGTAATTCACTCGTTTTTGCCAGGTTATCCAATTTATCAGGTCACTTCCTCTTCAAAGTTTAATACTAATGTATACAAATGAGCTCTATTTTGACACACGGAAAGCAAAGTGCTTTTTCTTCGCTTGCCAAAGGAATCGATAGATGGAATAATTTATTAATCAATATTTGTAATGGATTAACCCGTCTTCAAATTCAAAGGGTATTTGCTGTCTGAATTTAAATAGGACTAAAAACCAGTAAGTGAAAAAATGTAACCATGTTTACGAAAGGAGTATTGAACATGAAATATTTTGTGTGGTTTCTTGTGCTATCTGTGGGTGTGTTTTTTCTTTCATCCTTAACAGCGCAGTATTTTTCTGCTAAGACAGCGAAGGAAGAGGTGCGCACTGAGCTATTTGAAGATTTCCGTGTGGATAGTGAAACAATGGTTACAGCAGAGGATATAGGTCACTTGCCTGTCTGCGTGCAAAAGTGGCTGGGAACTTCGGGGGCAGTTGGTCAGGTATACATTCAGACGGTGCGATTAAAACAGCGGGGAAGTATGAGAACTGATCCGGAAAAGAAATGGATGCCCTTTAAGGCGGAACAGTATTTCAATTTTCGAAATCCCGGATTTATCTGGTATGCCAGGATTGATGCGGCACCATTGATGCATATTACTGGACGAGACAAATACTATGATGGAAAAGGTAATATGTTGATTAAGGTAATATCATTGTTTACCGCAGCGAATGCATCTGGAAAGGAAATGGACCAGGGCTCACTGGTGAGATATTTGTCGGAGATGATCTGGTCACCTTCTGCTGTGCTTAATGAGTATGTTCAGTGGGAAGGCATCGATGATCTATCTGCCAGAGCGACGATGACCTACGGTGGAGTTACTGCTTCCGGTATCTTTATGTTCAATCAGCAAGGAGATGTCGTTAGTTTTTCTGCTCAAAGGTATCGAGATCTGGGGGGAAGTTATTCGCTGGATGATTGGTACATCTCGCTTTATAATTATGCTGAATTTCATGGAATACGGATTCCTGCAAAAGCAGAAGTGATTTGGAAACTTCCAGAAGGTGACTTCAAATGGTTACAGTTAGAGGTTACGGAAGTAGAGCACAATGCTACGGATGTATATTAGAAAAAGCAGGGGAGAAACAAGGCGAGAAAGCACCTTAAGATACTTAGAGCATTCTCATGCGGAGACTGCTGTAAGAATTTTTCACCCAATGGGCACTTATACATGCAAACTCACTAATAGTACTTTCCGCAGTGTAATCAGGGTTTGACAAAATACAAACAAATTAATAAAATGTCTATATAATAACCAACATGAGCGAGGAAGTGTTTAGGATGAGGGATGCATCAGAATGTTTTTGGAACGCTTCTCTGGAAGAGATGAAGCGAGGATATATTGAAGAGGAGAATTGTTATGTTTGCTTGCTCTGTGGGCAGGAATTCCAGAAGGGAATTATCTATCCGGAGGAAGGGATTCTGTATGAAGTAGAACGATATGTTCGGGTTCATATTGAGAAGGTACACCAATCTGTTTTTAATTATCTTATTGAAATGGATAAAAAACTGACGGGGCTTACAGACCATCAAAAAAGTTTGCTAAAGCTATTTTATCAGGGCAAAAATGACAAAGAAATTCAGGAGGAGTTGGGAATCGGCAGTGCCTCAACGATTCGCAATCACCGTTTTGTTCTAAAAGAAAAAGAACGACAGGCTCGAGTCTATCTGGCGATGATGGAGCTGTTAAAAGAAAAAGACCAGTATGCGCCCGCATTTATCGACCCCCACCAAACCGCCAGAATGATTGATGATCGATACAATGTTACCCGGGAGGAATATAATGAACTTGTAAAAAAATATTTTCCTGAAGATTTAGAAGGCCGATTATCTGCGTTTGCGCAAAAGGAGAAACACAGATTGGTGGTGCTTCGCGAGATTGTAAAACGGTTTGAATTAGATCAAAACTACAGTGAAACCGAGGTCAATCAGATATTAGAAGCTGTTTATGATGACTATGTAATGATGAGAAGATACTTGATTGAATACGGATTTTTAGATCGGAAGCCCGATGGCAGCCGGTATTGGGTGAAGAAAGGATGAACAAACATGGATCGAAAAAAGGAACTGAAACAACAATTCAAAGAAATTAAAGTGGACGCGGGTGTTTACCAGATTAGAAATAAATTAAATAATAAAATTTTTGTAACCAGTACCCCCAATCTTAAGACCTTGAATGGCAGACGCTTTGAGTTAGACAGTGGCAAATGTCCTATGAATAGCGGCATACAAACAGACCTGAAGGAATTTGGCCCGCAGGCCTTTGAGATTGAAATATTAGAGGCGCTGGAGGAAAAAGATGAACCGGATTTTAACCGAAAAAAGGCATTGAAAGAGCTTGAAGAAAAATGGCTGGATAAATTGCAGCCGTACGGAGAACGAGGATACAACCATCAAAGACCTGATAAACAGTAAATATGGCGCCGGGATGACACAGGGGGACGGTCTTGGCGTGTCATTTTGTAAGGCTTGTTTAAATCAACGCCAAACCACGTCTTGAAAAATGA
>JAYEHK010000106.1:0-3113 GCA_034659475.1 Bacillota bacterium
TCGTTGATAAGTGCAATTTGTACTTCTGTTATGGTAGGCCTTACAAATGTTCGTTTATTCATATAACCATGATATCACGGTTCTAACCGAGAGTCCAGTCCTGTTTTTTAGGATGCTGAATAGTTACCAAAAATACAACCATTATTAAAAACTAATAATGGTTGTATTTTTGTAACTTGAATTCCCTTAAGGTAAGCCTCTAAAAATAATTAAAATCAATCCCCATCTCAGATTTATCAGTTACAATCCAATGAACCGGAATGTCTGTTGGTTGTGGCAATACATCATTAATGATCTGAAAATCATAACATACGCCGCACTTAAACGTATCTGATTGAAGATCTTTCAGGAAACGATCGTAATAGCCCTTCCCATACCCCAAACGATATCCTGCCCCATCAAAGACCAGTCCTGGTACCAGGACGACATTAATTTCTTCCATTGGCACCGCAGGTCCAACTGGCTCCAGAATCCCCATGGAGCTTTTCACACATGACTCCCATGTGGTGAACTCTACCGCAGATAAGGAACCATCCTTTTCCACCCGGGGCAGCAGAATACGTTTTCCCTTTTGTTGCATATTTTCTATAAAAGGACGCAGATCCACTTCATTTTGAATAGACGCAAATACCATGATGGTTTGTGCCCTGGAAACCAGATAGACTTCCTGAAGTCTATCTGCAATCATTTTGCCATTATCTTCCACCTGTTGAGATGACAGTGCATTTCTGTTGGTTTTCATTTCTGCTCTGAGTTCATTTCTCTTTGGGGTGATATCTTCCATGTGAATTTTCACTTTTCTTTCCTCCTGTTTATACGAAACGGTAGTTTTGCCATTTAGGAATTAATTAGAAAATAGACTTTAAATAGACGCAAGCCTTTTAATACTACATCTTGGGGTCAGACCCCATTTATAAGATTTTTCCTCATTTCGCAAGGCAAAAGAACCGTCCCCATACCCTGTCATGATTATTACCGTTTGGTTAAATTCTTCTTTCTCCAGAAGTAAAGGAGCAATGCAATCCCAAATAATCCAAGGGTATACACCTGACCTAGCGTGAGTATGCCATACATGATCTCGGTCTCACGAAAGTATTCTACAATAAATCGGTAAACGGAATAGCCAATTAAATAATAAATGAAGACCTGTCCTGAAAACCTGCGTCGGGGATAATACCACAAAAGGAAGAAGAACAACAATAGATTGAGTCCAGTACTAAAAAGCTGGGTTGGATATCGTGCAAAGGTATCAACATAAGGGAAAACAACGCCAATAGCAGACTCCGTCACCCTCCCATAACAGCAGCCATTTAGAAAACAACCTACTCTAACGATGGCATATCCAAGGGCCAAAAAGGGTGCAAACATATCGGCCACATTCCAGAAGGGTAATTTCTTTTTCCACAGGCATACCAAAAAGGCCCCAAAACCACCGACAAATGCACCATACCAGATTAACCCACTAAACCCACCATTTTTAAAACTGAACATCATAGCTGGATTAGCCAAAAAGTCCTGCCACTGATAAACCAAAACAAAGGCCAACCGTGCCCCTAGCAGCCCAAACAACACCGTAGCAATGACAATATCCAGAATATCCTCCTGATTATACCCTTCTTTTGCAAAAAGCTTTCCTATTCCAATAATTGCGACGATAATCGCAATCGCCAGCATGAATCCCCATGAATAGACATGTATCTTTCCAAAGTCAATTAGTATCGGATGCAACTACATCATTCCTTTCTTCTCCACTTATCCACAAGGTTCTTTCCCGCATTCTTTCATTACTTTTATTCTTCAATCATTTAAATCTTATTTAACCAAGTCTTTAAAAGTCCGTATCTTTAATTATCAACAGACTTATGCACATTATCCACAGGCTTACTCACAAGGATTTCAGGCTTGCCTGTGCATTAATGGCAAGCGGTGCAAACCGCCCACGCTGATAGTCCTGGAAAGCCACGCCTGCAATCATTGCCGCATTATCAGTGCATAAATGTAAGGAGGGGTAATACACCTTGAGATTTTCCTCCTGCCCTCTCAAGTCCATCAAATTTCGCAATGCACCATTGGCTGCAACCCCTCCTGCTATGAGCACTGTGGATACATTGTAGGCCTTAGCCGCACGGATTGTTTTTGCCACCAGCACTTCAACCAGCGCTGCCTGAAATTCGGCTGCCATGTTTTCCACATTTGCTTCCCCACGCCGGCCGAGTTTTGTCCACAGATTCATGGCAGCCGTCTTCAATCCGCTAAAACTAAATTCATAATCATCACGATTCAAAAACACTCTCGGAAGTTCAAACAAACCCGCCTGTCCATTTTTAGCAGCTTTTTCCACTTTTGGCCCACCGGGATAACCAAGGCCCATAAATCGTGCTACTTTATCAAAAGCCTCACCCGCTGCATCGTCACGCGTTTCTCCAATAAGCTTCATGTCACCCGGACTTTCCATATGCAGCAAACTTGTATGTCCACCTGATACCACCAGGCATATAGCCGGAAACTCTATATCCCTGTGTTCTAACAGGTTCGCGTAAATATGCCCATGTAAATGATTCACAGCAATCAAAGGCCGCTCAATACTGTAAGCAAAGGCCTTAGCAAAAGACAGCCCCACTAACAGTGCACCAATAAGGCCAGGTCGATTGGTCACTGCCACTGCATCAACATCGGAATACGAAAAACCCGCCTGCTGATATGCGCTGTCCACAACCAGCGCAATATTTTCAATATGTTTACGGGATGCCACTTCAGGCACAACACCACCAAACTGCTCGTGAATAGCAATTTGTGAATTCACCACATTTGATAATATGTCCCGACCGTTTCTCACAATCGAAGCAGCCGTTTCATCACATGAAGTTTCAATCCCCAGTATTAATACATCCTTCACTGATTAAACACCAACTCTTTCTTTAAGTTTTAATCATCTTTCAATTTGCGCAATATAAAGATTATGCGACGTAAAGTTGGACAGTTGGTTAGTTGGTCAGTTGGAAAACTGAATAGGGTGTAGAATGGGACAAGCGGTGTCTGACCCCAACAATATTGGAACTCTGCGTATCTAGATAATTGGGTGGTAACGCTGCATGAAGGGAGCCAGGCTCCTA
>JAYEHK010000107.1:0-43058 GCA_034659475.1 Bacillota bacterium
TAAACATTTTCGCCTTCGCCGGAGGTGCTGTCTTCAGTCCCTCGTGGATGGTACCATATACCTTCTCCCAAATTCGAGGCACGCTGCATAAGTAGTGCGGTTTGATCTCCCCCATGACCTCCAAGAATTGCTTCGGGTCAGGGCAATATGCGATACGTATGCCCAAACTCAGGCAGCCATATGACCACATCCTCTCGAAGACATGGCTGAGGGGCAGTATTGCGAGCGAAACATTATGGGGCCCGACCTCAGGAAATCGCTGACTCGTTGGATATATCCCATTCAAAAAAGTCCGATTGGTGTGAATAGCCCCCTTAGGCGCACCAGTCGTCCCCGACGTATAGATCAGTGTCAGCGTGTCGTCAGGAACTCCTGTATTCAGCAGTTCCTGCAGCTTTGCATCCTGCTTCGACGCGCGACCCATTGCGAGCAGTTGGTCGAAATACATGCTGTCATCACCTGTGATTATTATGTCATGGTCGAACGCTACGATTTTTTTGAGGTAGGAGTTATCGGCTATCACAGTCTTTGAGCGGTTGTACTGTTGTTGGTCGCCAACGAAGACAATCTTGATTTCTGCGTCATTGATGATATGTGCCGCCTCTTCGACCGAGTTTGTCGCATAGATCGGTACGGATACAGCGCGTATGGAAAGAATGCCAAGGTCGGTGATCGCCCATTCCGTACGGTTCGCCGAGAATATCCCAGCCATATCACCAAGATGTAATAGATCCATTTCAAGAAGTGCTTTCCCAACCGCACGTATCTGCTCCCCGAAGTCCTTCCATTTTATTGAAACCCATTCGCCTTTTACCTTATGCGTCAAGACGTCTAATTCGGCGTATTGCTCCGCCTTCTTTTGCATCATGTACGCGAGTGTTTTGTTTTTGTCGAGATAAACAGAAAAGCTTTTATCCCAATCCTTTTGGGAATTCGAACTCACTTTCGACATAATTATCTCCAAACATATTGAGAATATGCGTACCCGGAGATCGTTCCATCGCTTTTTGAGTTACAAAGCCAATGATTTATCAGTGCATATAATATATCGGAAGAACCATCCCCTTGATATACGTTGTTCTCTTGAAACATTTAGCTGCAGTATAGTTCAGCAATAAAATCACAATACTTTTGTTTAATAACATGCATTCACATTTTTTGCGAGGGTGAAACCTCTCTAGCTCTAAACCAACTATCCTCGGTAAAGTTAAGTACTTTCCAGTTTCTCTGCGGTTTGAACATCTGTGCCGGACGAATACCCACATGGGCTTGGACATCATACAACATTTGGGGAATCGTATCCGGTTGTTCGATAAAAAGATCCCGTAAGTTCTTGTTACTGTCCAATACTGATATCTAATCACACCCCTCTCCTGATATTACGTATCGGAATACTTGTCTGTTCTTATTACAACTTAAATATAACATAATGCGATGGAATCAAATAGTAAAACGGACAAATATTTAGCTAATAGTATAAAAATGCCAAAATTTTCTCAATCAGTTCATTATTGATCACTTTAAATAAGCCTCCCAGGGACTCATAATCATTTACCCTGCGAAAATAAGCTAGAAACGTATAGAGAAGATAGCAGGTTGATATATGAGCAATTTGGGCATCGAAATCTCTAGACTGACAAGTTCCTAACTGAAGATGCTGCTTGGTTTCCTTAAAAAGCACTTCAATCGTCCATCGCACACAGTAGATTTCCATCATGCTTAAAAATGAAAGAGATGTATCCGTTGAGAGGAACAATCTCCATTTCTTCTGGTAAGGATAACGGCAAAAATATAATTTGACTTCCCCTACTCCTTCGTAATCTACGACCACTTCGAAATAGCGGGTATTACGTTTGCGGCAGCGTTTTTCTTTGCCTTCTTCTTTCAACAACACAAGTAATTGCTTGGCATTTACAGACTTCCCATTGTAGGTATATTTGCGTTTATCTTTACGCATCCCGCAGATGATATGCATTTGTTCTTGGCCCAGTTTACGAACTGTTTGGATAAAATCTTTGCTGCTAAACCAGCTATCGACGAGCACGTATCTAGCTCGAAAGCCATGCTTTACCGCACGTTTCAGCATATTAAGACCGTTGGTAATTTTGTCGACTTTACATTCATGGATGCGTTTTGCTCCAAATGATTTGGAATTCCGTTGTTTTTGGTATTGCTCCTTACGATGTCTGGCCTTTCTTAGCAGTTTTTCTGCATGTGGTGTCTTTTTTCATTTCGCCAAGCTTAGCAAATTCACTCTTATATAGAGCATGCACGCTTTTTAGTAAGATCAGAGGGAGAACTAACATAAGTGTAATAATTTCTGATGCGCTGTAGCCTGCTTGCTTTTGAAAGCCAACCTGTCTGCAGATCTTTTTGAGATTGAAGATTTTTATCACATCACATATAATGTTGTCAATGGAATAACTATGTTTTTGTAGTACAATTTCAATTTCGTTAACTGATTTCCGCATGATAACTCTCCTTTTTCGGTTGATTTGGTTTAGCCTTGATTTTTAGCCGCTTTTTGGGGTGTGAAACTTAATTAATATGTTGAATAGACGCATCCTACGGATACAACTGATACTCCTTAAGGTCGTTATTAATGTAGCTGATTAACGCAGATTCCTATGATTAATTAGATAATAGACACGGACTACGCAGACTTTTCGGACTTACGCGGACCTTTTTGGTGAGTCTCGGGGACTGGTCTGCTGACTTGTGTTAGGAAAAACAATTGTATTTCCCCACTAGCAATTGCAAAAATGAGTCTGCGGACCTGTCCCAGTGACTCACCCTCACTCAGCACCGATTTTCATCGATGGTTGTGTCGTGCAGACATGGAGGGTCAATATGAGACTGGGGGATGGAGTTTTTTGTATTATGTGGTTTTTATCAGTTTGTTTTCCTAATGGGGGGTGATGCACTCACCCAAAAGGGTTGGATTTTCCCTTGCCTTCTATTTCAACTATATTGAAAGTTATACCTGGATTGATCGTATTTTACTATAATAAAATATTTATACAGGGGGCGGATAAAATGAAGAGGGTAATTGTTTTTGCTTTATTAGTCCTATTGGTAACCATCACAGGTTGCCATGGCGATAAAAATGAAAAAGTAAATCCAAATGAAAACAATTCTAAAATTGAATTGAGCAATAGTGTGGATAACCAGGTTGGGAAGGTCCATACCAGCGAATATACTGCGGATGATGAATTGAGCTTGACTATGGGGAAATGCATTGTTAAATATGACAATATTGTTGTTTTTACGATGCCTTCCATAGGCAGAATATTCAAGTGCGATTTACTTAAAAAAACAACAACCAAGCTTTCGGATGATAGTCCGGAGAAGCTTGTTTTTGATGGGACAAGTGTTTATTATGCTCTCAATGGTGAGAAAACAGGTATTTACAGATTGGGACTGGATGGCAGCAGTGAGAAAATATCTGATGATTATTCTCTGCAGATAGCTATTAATAACAATATAATTTACTACACTAAGCAGATAGGTTTTGATCAGATAAATGGAACCCCTCAGGGGGAACTGCACCGAATGGATCTGGATGGGAATAATAACTCGAAATTATTAACAAGCAGTGTAAAACATTTTTTTGGTATTAAAGGAGAATGGATTTATTTTACCAGACTTGATAATAGATCTTTGAACAAAGCCAGACTTGACGGCAGTCAGGAAACCTTGTTAGCGAAGGGGCGTACATATATTCAATATGTTAGCGACAAGAACATATATTATTCAGATTATAATGATCGGGAAGCGCTGCATAAATTGAACCTGGACAATGGAGAAAATATTCTTATCGGAAGATGGGGATTGGTAAGGGAATGTGATGGTAACGTATACATTCAAGTTCGATTATGTGACAAGCAGGGGATTGAAGATGATTTGTTTTCTCTGGTTTTGATTGATGAAGAAAAGGATGAACAGAAGAAACAGTTTATAATGGCTGATACAGGAATTGACCGGTTTTTTGAGGTGAAAGATGATTGGGTGTATTTAAATACCAGTCCAAAAGGTGCATACCGTATAAATATTAATGACGGTCGTGAAAAAGAGATGTTTGCACCGGATTATATCATTGCTGTCTATGGAGAGTACGCATATTGTTTTGATGAAAGCATGGATATGAGCGATGATTATATCTTTGACAGAATTAAGCTTGGATCGGCAGGAGGTATGAAAAATGCGGCAGAAGCATTATATGGAGGAATACAAACGGCTTTTGCAGGTTTCAGGATCACTCCTGATAAGATATCTTATCTTGTTAAATTTGAAGAAGACGGCAAGGTAGGGTTTAAGGATGGAAATGGGAAAATCATAGTGGAAGCGATATATGGCAAAGCCGGCGATTTTCATAAAGGCATTGCAAGAGTGCGAATTGACAAGGAAGATGAATATATTTGGAAATGCATTGATATCAACGGTAAAGTATATAATTATGATGAGGTATATGGCTTTGAATTTGGTTTATCAGCAGTTTTAAAAGACGCCAAATATGGATTTATAAATACATCTGGAGAGCTTGTTGTGCCATTAATTTATGATGAATTGTATTGTGCCTATACTGACAATGCTCGTTCCACTTATGCTGTCAGAGATGGTGATTTTGTTTATTTGAATCTTACAAATGGATATGAAGAATCATATGAAAGATATGATATTAATAAAGTGCCAGAATATGCGCGAACTATAGATTTAAGAGATTATAACATTGTCGTTGTCAATGATATGCTGGTTGTAAATGGTGCAGCACAGCCATGTGCACTGGATTTGCCAATAAGCATTCTGCAGGATTTGGATTTTGATCTTTATACTCAAAGTGAGAAGCTTGGCACATACAAAGCTAAATTGACGCCAGGCTGCTATGAGGGTGAAATATTTGTGTCATTTCCCGACTGTCCAAAGTATAGCAGACCCCAGTCGAATAAAAACTATGAGGAATATTATGCGGTATTAAACAGCTCTAATATTAAACATCGTGAGGTAAGCAAATTAGCAAAGGCTGAAAAATATAGTAATACTGCAAAACAATATTTAAGAGATAATTATATCGAAAATACACCGTTTTCAATTGATAATGCATATAAGGGAGATTTCAGCGGAAATGGGGTAACGGGTGCAGTTTTTGAGGTAAATGATACCTATAGAAAAGATGACATTCCCAGACCTTTTGAAGAGAAATGGCCTGAAAAGAAGTTTGTTGACAATAAAACAGCATTTGTGAATACCATATTATACATTAGGGATATTAAAAATCCTTTGGAATACAGAATTGTTAAATCAAACATATGGAATCATATTGATTGGGACTACAAAACTGAGAATATTGGTTTTATAGCAAATTTGGACGCTGATAACCAGTTTGAGTTATTGGTTTCAAATGGTTATTACGAATATCGAGATTACGCCATTGTAGATTTTGAATAATGTATTATCAATGGTGGTTCCACTGCAAAAACCCCAAGTTTTTCTGCTTGGATGCATAATTATTCTGGAAGCGTTGGCGGAGAATGGGAGCACTCAAGAGCACCACTGATGCTCACGATGTTCGCGATTAAGGTTGTAACACTCTGTGAAGACAATCGGGAAAAGGGGGCGAGCCCCACGGACGGGGCGAGAGGGCAACAAACATGGACGTTTGATTTGCCCTGTACCCCTTTTCCCGATTGTCAAACAGTTAGTGTTACCCCATGCGGAGGCTGCTGGAAGAATAATTATGCATTCAAACTCACCAATATTACTTTCCGCAGTGGAATCAATGGTACATTCTTGGTGATATACCAAACGTCATATGGTTAAATTAATATGTATTATGGTTATATGTATACGTAAAATGATCCCCACCTGGTTTCTGGGAGGGGATCGCAGTATATTGCTGGCTATCGGTATCTATTCGGTAACGTCACTGAACAGATGCCGCACGTCGTCATCAAAACATGACACATCAGAAGAAACATCTCTTCGATATATTAGGATTTTTAAGATATACAAACATATTTCGCTCTCGGAAGGGAAGAATATAACATAAATGAACGCTTGACCCTGGAGTTGATACTTTCTGGGTAAATGCGAAGGAGAGTGAAAGCAGTGATTTTTGGCTATCATCCCCTTGAAGGTGGGTTTGAGATTCCTATGCGGGTAGTTGGGGCGAATATCCCGTATGAATGGCTGATTTATATAATTATGTTAATTCCGATTGGTGTTTTTGGATATGGTGTTTTTCAGCGGACGCAGGTGTGGCGGCTGGGAAAAGGGGAACAGCATCGGGTGGATCAACCGGGTAAACGGTTCATGTCTTTACTCGTAAACACGCTTGGACAGCGGCAATTGATTCGAAAACCCCTGGTTGGGTGGATGCATTTTTCCCTATTCTGGGGCTTTGTGTTCTTATTCCTGGCGACAGCTGCCTGGGGGATGTGGAGCAAACTCAACTTCCCGCCCATGGTAGGAAACATCTATATCTATTCGTCTGCCATTGTTGATATTATGGGTTTGCTTGCCATGGTTGGGATCATTGTACTTGCGATTACCAGGTATCTGGTGAAACCAGACCGGCTGAATGATACGCGCGCACTTGACGGATGGATTCTTCTGCTGGTTTTTGGCATTCTGTTTACGGGATACGTCATTGAAGGCGCTCGAATTGCGGCGCAGATTCAATTATCAAGTACGCTTTCACAGATTGCATATGAAAAAAGCGCTTCGCCGATAGGATGGATATTCGCCGCACTTTTTAATGGTGCGTCTATTGAAACCAGTCTTTATTGGCATCGTATCTTATGGTGGTTCCATATGGTCATTGCTTTTCTTTTCATAGCTGTTATTCCGTATACCAAGTTATGGCACATTTTCACCGGTATGATTGCGTATTATGTCCGTGATCTTGAACCTTCCCATGTAAGAATGGTTTATGATATTGAAGAAGCAGAAACATTTGGAATTGAAAATATTGAAGAGTTTGGGTGGAAAGACCTCATGGATCTGGATGCCTGCATACGATGCGGGCGGTGTCAGGAGGCGTGTCCAGCGTATAACACGGGGAAAATGTTGAACCCAAAAATCACCGTGATTCAGGCAATGAAACAGCACATGGATGCAAAAGCTCCGCTCTTGATGAAACATGAGCAGGCTATTGATGATGATAGTTTGGCGTTGACTTCTGATGATGCAGCGGTAGTCAGTGGAGATGCAACAGCGTCCCTGATCTATGATGTGCTTACACCAGATGTACTGTGGGTCTGTACAAACTGCAGAAGCTGCGTGTATCACTGTCCAATGTTTATTGAACACATTGATAAGATAACGGATATGCGTCGTAATCTGGTTATGTGGCAGGGGGATATGCCGGGAGAAGTACAGTCCGCATTTACCAACATGGAGAGAAACTACAATCCCTGGGGTGTTGGCTGGGCCTCACGGGCGAACTGGCTGGAAGAACGAGGCGTGCGTGACATGGTGAATCTCTTGCCGGAGGATGGTAAAGAGTTTGAGTATCTTTTATATGGGGGATGTGCGGTGGCCTTCGATGATCGCTTTAAGCGGGTAGGGGAAGCTCTGGTGAAAATATTGAACCAGGCCGGGGTGAGTTTTGGTTATCTTGGCACAGAGGAACAGTGCTGTGGAGATTCCGCCCGAAGATTGGGGAATGAATATCTCTATCAGACGCTGGCTGCACAAAATATAGAAACCTTTAATCAATACGGTGTTAAAAAGATAATCTGTATCTGTCCGCATGGGTTTAATGCTCTGAAGAATGAATATCCGCAGATGGAAGGCAAGTATGAAGTCTACCATTATACCGAAATTCTGGAGAAACTTCTGGAGGAGGGGAAAATCAAAACGAATCCAACTGAAAAAACACGTCTTAGCTATCATGACTCTTGTTTCCTGGGACGGCACAACGATATCTATGAACCGCCAAGGAATATTTTGAAAGCAGCGGGATGTGAGATTACAGAGTTGGATAAATCCAGAGAGTTTAGCTTCTGCTGTGGAGCCGGTGGAGGGCGTATGTGGTTGGAAGAAGAGGCTGTTGAAGGCTACAAACGCATTAACGAAACCCGATCTGAACAGCTCCTAAAAGCAAATCCAGAGGTGATTGCGACTAATTGTCCCTTCTGTTTGACCATGATCTCTGATGGTGTAAAGGGAGCAGGTCAGGATGAAACGGTAAATGTACTGGATGTTTCGGAAATTCTTTGGAAGCAACTGAATCATTAATCTTCACACTGTTCAAGTTTAAACCTGTCTTCGGACGGGTTTTTGTATTTAGCAAAGGATAATTTCCATGCGAAAAGCTATCCATACAACAAAATAGTAAGCAGAAGGCCTATCCGTATTGGCGGGCTTTTTTTGGCTTATCCCTGCTGAACTAATTCAATTCTTTCTCCATCAGGGCCGAGGAAAAAGATGATGGTTTGGTTGCCAAAAACCTTTTTTGGTACTTCAAATTCAAACGCAATTCCTAGCGCTTTTAGGCGTGCGATTTCTTGTTCAATGTCACTGACTGAAAAGGCTAAATGGTCAAATAAACCTGTTCCACGAGAGGGAATAGGATCATCTTTATGGCACAGGAGTTCCAGAACAAGCGAACCTTTTTTCAGATAAGCAATATCAAGGGATTCGGTTTCAAAGCCTTCTGATTGCTCAAATCCCAGTGCGCCGCAATAAAATTTAACTGATTCCTTTATATCATTTACTACCAAAGCAATATGTGCGATACCCAAAGTACTGTCAGACATATCATTTCCTCCTATTCATGTTCGTAGTAGACAGATAATGTGAAGTTGGGTTGGTTAGTTGGTTAGTTGGTTAGTTGGAACGGTTCAGAAGGGATGTCAATATAATTTCCTCCTCTTACACGGCAGACTATTTCAATAAGGAGTAAAGAGTTAGGGGTGAGGGGTGAGGAAAATGTTTGACGCGAAGCGTCTAACCCCCTAACTCTTAACCCCTTACCCCTAACCAAAGCTAGGTTAATTCCTGCCGCGGAACGGACCACGTGAGAACGGAAACAGACTCCAAAAGCAAAAAAGGTGCTAGGCTCTTAACTTATTCAGAAAATAAATTAGTTTCCATTACGTATTGCGAATAAGTTAGGAGCCTGGCTCCCTTCATGCAGCGTTACCACCCAATTATCTAGATACGCAGAGTTCCAATATTGTTGGGGTCAGACACCGCTTGTCCCATTCTACACCCTATTCAGTTTTCCAACTGTCCAACTAACCAACTGACCAACTTTACGTCGCATTTTCTGGCTAATGTGAAGCTAGTTTTTGCGTTACGTTTTATTATAGCTGTTTTAGGAATGATGGGAAAATGATTTGAAGGAGAAATATTTTCATATATAATGGGCATGATAGGAAAAAACAACCATGTTACAGAGACTGGTGATATAGGAGGAGAAAAATGGCTAATCAAGAGACGAAAAAACGCGTGGATGTCGACAGCAAATATAAATGGGATCTGGAAGCGATTTATCCCGATGAGAAAGTATGGGAGAATGATTTCCAGAAGACGCGTAAACTCATGCATGAAATCGGCGGGCTGCAGGGAAGAGTGGGAGAGTCTGCGTCTATGCTATTACAGGTGATGCAGTTATCAGACGATTGCGAACGACTTGCTTCAAAACTGTATGTCTATGCACGTATGAGGCGGGACGAAAATAATGCAGACGGTCATTATCAGGGCTTATTTGATCGGGCGGAAAGTTTGAGTGTAGAACTAGGGAGCGAAACAGCCTTTATCGTACCAGAGATTTTGGAGATTCCTGAGGAACGACTAAAGGCCTTTCTGGAAGATAATAAAGAACTAAAAGTTTACGGGCATTTTTTGGATGAGTTATTGAGGCAAAAAGAACATATCCTTTCGCAGAGTGAAGAAAGATTGCTGGCGATGGCAGCTGATTTGTCCATGGCATCAGGCAACACATTTACGATGCTGAATAATGCGGATATTCGTTTTCCGAAAATCAAAAATGAGGAAGGGGAATCCGTAGAGGTAACCAAGGGACGTTATGGCAGCCTTATGGAAAGTGCTGATCGCCGGGTCCGCAAGGATGCGTTTGAGGCTTTGTATTCTTCCTACGGCGGTCTGATCAATACGCTGGGGGCAACCCTGAATGCCAGCGTAAAAAAGGATATTTTCTATGCGCGGGTAAGAAAGTATACATCAGCGCGAGGTGCGTCCCTGGATCAGGATAATGTTTCGGTCGATGTGTATGATAAATTAATAGAATCAGTTCATGCAAGCATGGATCATATGTATCGTTATATGAAAATACGCAAGAAAATGCTGGGCTTGGATGAACTGCACATGTATGATATTTATACCCCGCTGGTTCCTGAATACAAAATGGAAGTTTCCTATGAAGAAGCAAAGAAAATGGTGCTTGAGGCACTTCAACCGCTGGGGAAAGAATATGTCTCAAAACTTGAAGAAGGCATGAACGGTGGTTGGATCGACGTTTATGAAAATGAAGGCAAGACAAGCGGCGCTTATTCATGGGGGACCTATGATACCAACCCCTATGTGCTCATGAACTATGACAACAAATTAGATGATGTCTTTACCCTTGCACATGAGATGGGGCATTCCCTGCACAGCTACTATTCGAATCAGCATCAGCCGTTTGTGAACAGTCAATATACTATTTTTGTTGCAGAGGTTGCATCAACAGTCAACGAATCGTTGCTGATCGATTACCTTCTAAAAAAGAGTAATGATCCAAAAGAAAAGATATTCCTGATTAATCATTATCTGGAGCAGTTCAGGGGAACAGTGTATCGTCAAACCATGTTTGCGGAATTTGAAAAGATTGTTCATGAAAAGGCAGAGCAGGGAGAGGCACTTACCCCTGAACTGCTGAGTCAGATCTACTATGATTTGAATCGCCTCTACTATGGACCGGATATGATTTTAGATGATGAGATAAAGATGGAATGGGCACGCATTCCGCATTTCTATTCAGCGTTTTACGTATACAAATATGCGACTGGTTTTTCAACGGCGACATCGCTCAAACAACAGATCCTAGAGGAGGGAGAACCAGCGGTCAAAAGGTATCTGAATTTCTTGCAGTCTGGATCATCCGACTATCCTATTCAACTCCTCCAAAAGGCAGGTGTAGATCTCACCAAACCGGAACCGGTCCAAAAAGGCCTTGCTTACTTTGGCGCTTTGCTAGATCAACTGGAGGCGCTGATTTAGTTAGTCCGTGTTTATTTTCGTACTAACCCTCCATGACCGTAAGTCATAACCACCAATGAAAATTAGCGTGTAACCGGGGAAGGGAACGATTTTAACGCTGATACACGCTGATGTACGCGGACTAACGCTGTTTAAAATATTTAAAAAAAGAACAGCGTAAATCAGCGGCAATCAGCGAACATCAGCGTTAAAATTGTTCCCTTTCCCCTCATTTAACCTATTTCGATAGGTGGTTTGTGTCCTTGAGGCATCAACGTTTCTGTTCTGACTTGACGGGGGGATAGGTTGCGATGATTTGCTGAATGTCTGGTTCGTTGAGGGATTCCTTTTCTAATAATTCTTTTGCAAAGGCTTTAAAAAGAGGCATATTATCGCCAAGTATTTGCTTCGCTTGCTGCAGGGCGTATTGCACGATGTTTTCTACTTCTTCGTAGATAAACGCAGGGTCTTTTTGCAGTATATAGCTGCAGTTTGACAGGTTTTTGGCCATGCCTAGTTCAGTAACCATTTGCAGCGCCATTTCAGTTGCCTTCTGGATGTCATTGCTCGCGCCTGACGAGTGATCATGGAAAATGATTTCCTCGGCAGCTCTTCCTCCCATGCAGGTTGCAATTTTGTTTAATATTTCTTCTTTGGTATATAGCTTTTTCTCCGCATCAGTGGACTGGATGACAAAACCCAGTGCCTGACCCCGGGGCAGGATGGAAACTCGCCGAACGGGTTCTTCTCCCAGAATATAGCCTACTACTGCATGCCCTGATTCATGATAGACCACCCTTTCCCGTTCCTTGCCCTGCATTCTGTACGATTTGTTTTCAATCCCTGCAACAATCCGATCAATAGCGTTGGTGATATCTTCCTGCAGAATTTCTTCCCGGTTGTTTCTGGCAGCAATAATAGCGGCTTCATTACATATGTTTGCAAGTTCTGCGCCGGTCATTCCTGAAGTTTGGTAAGCCAGATTTTCCAGATCAATCTGTGCAACGGGTTTGTTACGGGTGTGCAGGCGGAGGATTTCAATTCGGTCCTTCAGGGTGGGATAGCCGATATTGATATGTCTGTCAAATCTTCCCGGGCGCAGCAGAGCGGGATCTAGCATATCAAGACGGTTGGTTGATCCCAGCACAACAATGTTGTTAATGTCAGGATTAAACCCATCGAGCTCTACTAGCAACTGGTTTAAGGTCTGATCTTTCTCAATGTGATTTTCTCCTTCTTCTCTCTTTCTTCCGAGAGAATCCATTTCGTCGATAAATAAAATCACCCCATCTTTGCAATGGCTTGCTTTGGCGAAAAGATCACGTACACGGGAAGCGCCCATACCTACATATTTTTCAACAAACTCGGAACCACTGGCGGCAATAAATTCTACGCCGGCTTCCTGGGCCAGTGATCTGGCCAGAAGGGTTTTTCCGGTGCCTGGAGGGCCGTACAGGATAATCCCCCTGGGGATTTTTGCGCCGACTTTTTTGAATCTATCTGGATTTTTCATAAATTGAATGATTTCCTCGAGTTCACGTTTGGGCTCTTCTAACCCGGCAATAGCGGCAAAAGAAATAACGCTGCCGGCGGTTACTTTTCTTTTGCTTAATCGTGATGAAAAACCGAAACTTGATCTTTCACGCCGTCCAAGGTATAGCGGCATAGCCCCCAGAATAAAGATAGCAATGATAAATACGGTTACAGGATTAATCGTATTGGCGGGAAGAAAACGAGTGAAAAACGCTTGTAACAGGATAGAATTAGGGGAGATTAAGAGCATTAACAAAATGATGATCAGAGATAATGGGATAATTTTTTTCGCCATATGAAACTCCTTTCAAAACCCAAAAACGAATAAGGGTTATTGATATATTTTACGGTTACGGCGATTTTTATCTATGGGATTGCTCGGATTATAAAATAAAGAGAAATAACAGAACAAATAGGTGGATGAATGTAATTTTGATAAATATAATCCCGGAGAAATGAGCATAATTATGTAGAGATAACGATTGATTTCATTAAGGGGGGGTTATTATTTTGACCCATAGCAATACCGAAAGTATTTTTGACGATAAAATCAAAACGCTTCAACCGATTCTGGAGGATTATGTGGATTATGATCTGGTTATCGGGTTACCATTTATCAATGAAAAGGATGCCCTTCTTTCCGTATTGACTTCCATTGATGATGTGCTTAATCAATGGATTGGGAGAAGACACTTGATTGTTTGTGCAGGGGATGCCTGTGGAGAAGAGACGCTTCAGGCGATTGAGACGCTTAGACTTAACCATCCCTGTATTGCCTTTTTGATGCCGCCTAAAGCTTCTGGCAGAGGGATGAGTATTCGTGCTTTTATCGAGATTGCGCAATTACTGGAAGCTGATCTGCTGATCTTTAGTTCTAACATGGCCACAGCCGAAGGGCCGGGCATAAATGTTAACGGTGTGGAAAGCCTGTTAACACCTATTCAGGGAAATTACGATATTGTGTTGGGAAGTCTTAGAGGTCATCTGGGGATTGATAGTATTGCGCATATGTTTGCTGCGCCTATTCTTGAGACGTTTTATGGTTCTAGGGTCAGTGATCCTCTTGGAGGGATATACGCAATCTCCCATGATTTTGTAGAGGAATTAGCCAGCGAAGCAAAGTTCTGGACCAATATGATTAATGGAGCCGGGATTGATTTTTGGATGATAACCCGTGCAGTGGTCTGGAATAAAACGCTGTGTGAAGTGAATATGGGAGGCGTGATCAAACAACATAACCTGGAAAAGAGGAACAAAAGTTTTTCGGAAATAGCATTGACGATATTGGAAAGTATTAAGCGTGACAGTGCTATATGGCTTCGAGAACGACTTATCGTTAAGGTTGCAGACATGCTGGCACGCAGTGAAGTCGTAAAGGCGGATGTAATACATTATCCATTAAGTGAGTTACTTCGTTATTTCAGAAGCAATTTTGATACATCGGTGTTACCAGTGCAGCAATCGTTGCAGGAAGAAACCATCCAGGAAATAAAACGCATACAAAGCCTGGATGAAAATCAATTTTTCCTTTCTGATGAATTGTGGGTGTCAGCAATTTTTTCGTTTATTACAGAATATTCGTTTGGAAAGGAAGAGTATCAGCATGATCTGATAAAGGCGTTGACTGCACTATATAATGGTCGGGTTGCTTCATATACAACCGAAATGATGATGTTTAATAAACAAATTCAGAATTTTAGTCAGGCCGAGCAGGATGACCTAATGGTACGTAAAATGGACTCTATTCGGCAGCGTCTGGTGCGAGAATTCTGGCATCAGAAGCCTGCATTGACGAGATTGTGGGCAAGAAAATATGAACAGGCCAAACCCCCTCTGGTACCTCTTGGTTACATGGAATATGTTCCGGGAAAACCAATTGTTATCCCCAAACAAATTATTGGCAAAGATAGACGCATGGTACATTCAGATAATGTTTTTAAAGAGCTTAGAAAACAATATGATGAAAAATTCAACAGCTTTACAACAGAAAAACTAGGCCTTGCGAATACGGCAGATTCACAACAGGTGGTTGATGCAGTAGAAAAATTTATGCTGAAAGCCGAGAAGACAATTGACGAATTATTGCCGGGTGATCTGTTTACTGATAGAGGCCTAAAAAGTTTTTGCGATGCCCTGTTCGCGCTGGTTCCGAATCAAAAAATATTTACCCTCAACAATGACTTGCTGCGGGAGATGATCATGCGGTTTCCGCCAATTAATCTGATGATCCCATTGGGATATTATAAACCTGCAGATCTATTGGCCAATATGGATAGTCGTGAGGCGGTTACCTATGCGAATCTAGTGGAAAGCTGGAGTTATACAGATCGGGATCTGGTTTGGCTGGCAGATCAACTAAAACCAGAAAGCTTTGAATGGACTGATATAAAAGTCTTGTTAATTACCGATGTTTTACCCTTTGGGCCGATCTTACAAACCCAGACGTCAAATTTAAATAAAATAACCGGATGTATGACGATCAAGCGATTGGAAGAAGGAAAGAATACTAAGTTTATCAAGCTTAAATATTTCAACTCGATTATGCGCCGCCTGTGTGTGGCTGAACAGTATTCTCGTCTGTTTTACTTAAATGTCTGTGAACGAAAAAATATTGGGTTGAAGGTAAAAAATTCACTGCTTAATCTGCGCAAAGGCGATGAGTTCTCGGCCTACAACATTTTTGAGAATATTAGTCACCGTTTATTTGTACGTAAGATGGATGAAATCGCAGAGAAACTTATTTTGCAGGGCAAAAATGAGGAAGCTGATACTTTTAAAACCATGGTGCATGGTTATGGTTTAAGCCAGGTTCTTGAAAACACTGCTTTTCTAACCTGTTCAACATGGAGTTGGGCAAGTTACAGTTACAAAGGCGGATTGAAAATGCCTACCCCATTAACGACAAGTGTTGAATCCAGATGGTTTAATCATGATTTTCTGGAAGCTTTGTATCGGGAATTAGGCTACAAAGAAAAGGAAATTCAACAGACGGTGTATCGCTTCATTCAGGCAGGGAAAAGCGAACAGAATATTCTGGATACCCTTTTGCCAGCGCGACCGAAAGATATTACGGTAGTGGTTCAGGAGAGCACCGATGAACCATCCAAAAATCTGCAGCGTTTTGAAGGCAATCCATTGCTGGAGCCTATTGATGATCATGCTTGGGAATGTAAATACGTATTGAATCCAGGTGCTTTAAGGATCAAAGATAAAGTATATCTGTTTTATCGCGCGGTTGGCAATGACGATGTATCGCATATTGGTCTGGCGATAACGGATGGCTACAGGGTGCTTGAACGGTTATCAGAACCCATATTTTCACCAGCTGTTCCAGAGGAAGCGATGGGGGTTGAAGATCCCCGGCTAATTATCATTAATGATAGGATCTGGATGTTATATACAGCCTATGATGGAAACATGGCTCAAATTGCTGCGGCATCCATAGGTGTAAGTGAATTTGTGCAGGGGAATTACCGAAACTGGAAAAGAGAAGGATTAGCTTTCAAGAATATATGGGATAAGGATGCAATTTTATTCCCAGAGAAAATAAAGGATAAATATATCCTTTATCATCGGATTGAGCCTAGTATGTGGGTTACTTACATGAATACAGTCAGGTTTCCCTGTCGTGAAAAACATGCCATTATTCTGGGCCCAAGGCCGGGACGCATGTGGGATTCATTAAAAATCGGTGCTGGTGCGCAGCCTTTAAAAACAAAATATGGATGGCTGTTGATCTATCATGGTGTTGATCACAATTATGTTTATCGCCTGGGGGTTTTGCTGGTTGATTTGTTAGATCCGCAGAAGGTACTCTATCGTTCTCCCAATTCGATCCTGGAACCGGTGGAAGATTATGAGATAGGCCTATCTGGTGCATGGGTTCCGAATGTAGTATTTACCTGCGGTGCCGTGTCATCCACAGAGCGAGAGGTGCTGGAGGATGAAGACGAAGTACTCGTATACTACGGCGCTGCCGATACCGCCATTGGCCTGGCCACCGCCACCGTAGCAGATCTCATCCCCGAACCGTTTAGACAGGTTAAATAGTAAATAGCTTATTTATAGCGTGCGCGTTCTCCGCCAATGTAGGGAGGGCGCGTTTTTGCCATGGTAAGGTGTGCATGTCCAATTTGTTTAACTGAAGATCGAGGCCCTCCTATTTTTTGGGGTAAAAATTTAACCAATTTTGTATAGCATCTCTTCATTCCTTCTGAATAAGTATTTCTTATAGGAAATGTTTGGGAGGTTTTGATATGGAGGTTGTTTTACGGAGAAAAATCGTGTTGCTGTTGTTAGGCGTGTTTCTGATTGGTTCCCTTTCCATGGGGATGGGGTGTGGGAAGAAGTCTGGGCAGGGGGATGCTGCCAAAGGACCGATTGTGGTTGCTTCTAAGATTGATACCGAAGGGGCATTGCTGGGGAAAATTATTATTTTTATGCTGACAGAGAATGGCTTTCAGGTAGAGGATCAAACTGAATTTGGTTCCACAGATCTGGTTAGAAAAGCCCTGGTTAACGCGGAAATTGATGTTTATCCGGAATACACGGGAAACGGAGCTTTTTTCTTTGATAGTAGTGAACCATCCCTGTGGAAGGATAAAGAAAAGGGCTGGAATGAAGTGAGAAAACTCGATTGGGAACAAAATCGGGTTGTTTGGCTGCAGTGCGCTCCTGCCAATAATACTTGGGCGATTGCTGGGAAAAAGGATTTGTTAGAAAAAGAAAACATTAAAACAATGGAAGATTTTGCGGAATTCGTAAATAAGGGCGGGGAAGTGAAGTTAGCCTGTTCAGAAGAATTTATTGACAGCCCCGCAGCTCTGCCGGCATTTGAAAAAGCCTATGGTTTCACACTGGAAAAGGATCAACTGCTGAGCTTTTCCGGAGGCAATACGGCCCAGACGGAAAAGGCCGCGGCTGAAGGTACGGATGGCGTGAATTTTGCAATGGCATATGGGACAGATGGAAATCTTGCTGCTTTTAGATTAGTCATCCTGGAGGATTCTCTTAATGTACAGCCGGTGTATGCACCCTGCCCGGTAATACGAGGGAAGGTTCAGGAACAATACCCAGAGATTGCGGAGATATTAAAGCCTGTGTTTGATCAATTAGATGATCGGACCTTACAGAGTCTAAATTCCAGAATTGCGGTGGAAGGCCAGCCAGCTGGGCAGGTTGCCTTGTTTTTCTTGAAAGAAAAAGGCTTTGTTAAGGACGAATGATTGAGAAAAAAACAGCCAGAAAACTTATAAGTTATATCCACGTGGACGGTCCAGTATTGTTTCTTTCAGGTATGCTTATGCTTGTCACTGGTGGTGGGATGTGGACTATTGTTATGCAGTGGTTCACTGGCTCAAATCTCCATAATAAAAGAGTATTATTGCCTTGGGGATCGTTTTGTTGGTCTATTGTTGGCACATCTGAAATTAACCGTATTTGCAGTTTCCGTGGCCTGTTTAGTTGGCATTCCCCTGGGGATGGCAGCGCTTCGGAGTGAAAGATGCGAAAAGATGATCTTTTTAGGGGTCAATGTATTTCAAACCATTCCCAGTCTGGCGTTATTTGGCTTACTTATGATTCCGCTTGCGTATCTTTCATGGCGCTTTCCTTATCTTCGAATGATTGGTATCAAAGGGGTAGGTTTCGCTGGTTCTATTAGCCTGCGCTGTAGAATGGATTTTTCAAAGCATAGTTCGTTATCTGCATCCCTGTACAGGAGGGCTGTAGCATGATCTGTTTTGAAGAGGTGACCAAGACTTATGGTTAAATAACAGCTGTCGATAGGCTATCTGTTAACCTGGAACAGGGGGCTGTTAACATACTGTTGGGTACGTCTGGATGTGGAAAAACAACCTGTTTGAAGCTCATAAATCGATTGATTGAACCCTCGTCCGGGAGAATTACCATTAATGGTGAGAATGTCAAAGAAATATCACCGGAGGTTCTTAGAAGGAAAATTGGATACGTTATTCAAAGCATCGGGCTATTTCCCCACATGACGGTTGGTGAAAATATTGGGATTGTACCGGAGCTCTTACATTGGCCGAAGGATCGAATTTTGTCGCGAGTGCATGAACTATTGGAAATGGTCGCACTTGATCCCTGTGTCAATAGGGACAAATATCCTCGCGATCTATCGGGGGGAGAGGCCCAACGGGTTGGTGTTGCTCGAGCATTGGCAGGTGATCCGGATGTTCTCTTAATGGATGAACCCTTTGCAGCCGTTGATCCGATAACGCGTAAACATCTCCAGATGCATCTGCTGCAACTACAGAAGAGTCTTCACAAAACTATCGTATTCGTAACCCATTCAATAGATGAAGCAATTCTTCTGGGAGATATGATTTTACTTATGAAAGAAGGGCATCTGGTGCAAATGGATACACCAGAACAACTGTTGGCTCATCCAGTCAATGCATTTGTTGAAGATTTTTTGGGAGAGGATCGACTGATCAAAAGATTGATGTGTTTCCCGGTTGCACATATTCTCTGGCCACATATAGAGGGTGATTTTCAGAATGTATTTGGATCAGGCGATGAATCAGCCATGAATCAATCGAGCGATTATACGATGGGTGAGCTGGTGACTGATTCTGATTCTGTTCAGATGGCCTTGATGAATATGCTGAAAAGCGGGAAAAAACATCTGCCTGTGCAGGGCAGCGGTGGTGAGATTATTGGAAGTGTTTATTTAGAGGATCTCATGAATATGAATGCATCAGGGTGATGAACATGTACAGAACAAGAAATGGATATTCGTGGATACGTGTTTCAGCAGAGATCATATTGTTTTTTCTGATAGCTGGACAGCAGGATGTCTGGGAACAGATTCTGCGTTTCATGTTTCCCCTGGAGAACACGTGGATACATCAACGTGCAACCCTCTTCGAATTATTAATGGAACATTTATTTTTGGCAGGGATTTCAAGTGTGATGGCAGTGATTGCAGGGGTTGCTCTGGGGATTGCAGCTACCCGATCAGTCGGGCGAATGTGGATGGGGATCATAAGTGCCATGATTGCCTGGGGACAAACAATGCCTCCGGTAGCTGTCATTGCACTGGCGGTACCCTTTTGTGGCTTTGGGGCAAAACCGACAATTGTAGCCCTGTTTATTTTCAGTATTTTGCCTGTCCTGCGAGGTACAATTACCGGAATCGATATGGTGCAGGAAGAACTCATTGAAGTTGCTCATGGGATGGGAATGAAGCCATATCAAACCTTTTGGAGGGTTGAATGGCCGCTGGCCTTGCCAGTCATCATTGGGGGAATACGAACGGCCGTTGTCATTAATATTGCAACGGCCACTATAGGAGCGGCTATCGGCGCCGGAGGCTTAGGCGTACCAATCATCTCCGGACTGGTCATGCAAAACCCCGCCTTTGTCCTGGAAGGAGCCATACCCGCCGCATGTTTGGCTCTGCTGATTGACGCTCTATTGAAAAACATAGAATCATCGATCAATTGGCAATAGATGGAGTGAGCAAACGGAGATAGGAACGATTTTACCGCAGATGAACGCTGTTTACCGCAGATGAACGCTGTTTTTTATATTTAAAAAAATTATCAGCGTTAATCAGCGGACATCAGCGAAAATCTGCGTTCAGAAAATCCTATTTTCTAATTAACCAATTTACGAAGTTTGAACCCGTTGTGATTTTTGATTGAGCTTTCCTTCTGCCATTAATTCAGTCAACAAGAAAGATAACACGGCTTCAGCGCCTTGATTGGCATTAACCCCTTCACGTGTCAGTGCATCGTGACAGCCTCCGGTTGATTGATTATATACCTTACATTGATTGATGTTTTTTCCGTGATACCATTGCCTGGCGTGTTCAGCGAGATAACGGTATTCGGTGCGTCCGATACTCTCGTAGGCTTCCCAGCATGCTAAAGCAACAGAAGCTGCATCAACGGGTTGTTGGTCATAAAGGGCCTTTGTGCAGCCCTTTTGAAGCCAACCTTCGTTACCAATAATGTTCAGATATCCTCGGTCGAACAGAACACTGTTTAAAAAGTTCATGGTTTCATGGGCTGTTTTTAGTGCCCGTTTATCTCCTGTGCTGGCATAAACACTGAACAGCGATTGGGGCAATATGGCATTACAATAGCTCATTCCCTGTTCAAACCAGTACCAGTTATGATCTTTTTGCTTCTGGTAAAGTCCTATTAGATAATCCGTGTGTCGGGAAATCAGTTCATGTCTGATCTTTTCCGGCAAAATTCCGTGTTTCATCTTAGACAAACCTAATAGTGCATAAGCCACAGCTCGTGGTGAGGAGAGGGATTGAATATGAGGAAGAGCACGTTGAAGTATCCTGGCTGCCTGTAACCGTATATCACTCCAATCCGAAAGGGTTGCCAGACAGCAGGCGAGGGTGGCTCTTCCTATACTGTCTTCTGAATCATAGTCAGGGTAGAAGATCCCGTTTAATAAAAAGTTGCACCAGCTTCCATCCTCTCGCTGGGAGATTTTCAGATAGTTGAGATACAGAGAAACATAGTGATAAGAATTTTCTTCCATAAACAGAGCAATCATTAATGCCCGGGCATTATCATCCAGTGTATATCCACTGGTTGGATCAGGACTTGCTTCGCTGGAAAATTGCAGCATTCCTGTTGGGGTAGTCATATTAAACAAGTGTTTATAGCTTGGCATAGTGTACCGCACTTTCCTCCTGAATATAGTTTTCGTTTAGAATTTTGTTCATAAAGCAAGTATATTGTTTCCCAATATTTGGCCATGTCCAGCTTTTTCCCAGGTCAAAGGATTTTTGCTGCAACTCCTTTTTTAAGTCAGGATTAGTAATCGTTAATTCAACCAATTTAGCTAATTCATCGGGATCAGGTTCTTTTGATAGTAATCCTCTTCCGCTGGATAACATTTCGGTAGCATAAGCGTAAGGAGTGGATACAATCGCTCGCCCGCATCCCAATGCAAAGGCCATGGTACCGCTTACAGCCTGATCTTTATTGGGGTAAGGACTGAGATACACATCACTCATGTACAAATATTCGCCAAGTTCATCATCACTTAAAAACTTATTGACGAAGATTACATGATCTTCTATGCCGAGATTACTGACCAGATCAATCAGCATTTGCCGATATTTTTCCCCCTCATGTTTTCGAAGCATTGGATGGGTTTGCCCCAGAATCATATAACGAATCGAAGGGTGTTGTTCAACCAGTTGCGCAATGGCTCGAATACCGAGTTCCAAACCCTTGCCAGGACCAATGAGACCGAATGTGCTGATGAGATAGTTATCATTTAGACCGTATTTTTCTTTCAGTACGTGCTGGTCTTGACGTTTGAATTCCGGAACCCCATGAGAGATTATGGAAACCAGATCGGAGGGGGCTTCATACAGGTTTTGCAGTAGAGATGCTGAATGTTGGGTCATACAAACAATTCCAGCTGCTTGACAGCAAAGCAAATTCAGAATTTGCTTCTGGCGTCTTGACGGGTGAGGAAGTACTGTATGAGTGATTAGGATGTAGGGTTTGTGTAAATGCCGAACCATATCAAGCAGGTATTCACCGTCAAAACCTCCATAGATTCCATATTCGTGTTGAATAATGACCAATTTGATATGAGGTGATGTATTAATATACGTAGCTGCCTTTTTGTAGTCCTGCTTCTGGTTCTGTTTTAGATTAAAGACAACCTCCTCGGGATAGTTATATTCGTAACTGTCATCAGAAACGGACATGATTTCAACATCATTTCCCTGCAAGAGAAGACTATTGCGAAGATCATTTGAAAAAGTGGCAATGCCACACTGTTTAGGGGGATATGTGCCAAGATTTATAATGTTCATTTTGTACACTCCTTTAAGCTTAAGGTTTTTAATCAGTTAGGAATGATAAGAAAGTTCAATCTATTCCATACTGCAAAAAATACGTTACATAGCGGGTACGGTGATCCCGATGTCCTGTAGGGCTTCTTCCATCAGCATTTTTATTTCGTCAAGATCCTGTTGGGTTTTGCCCTCACAGCGAAATATGAGTTGCGGACCGGTATTGGAAGCTCTTACCAGGGCCCATCCATTGGGGAAAAGAATACGTGCACCATCGATATCAATCACATCATACTTTTGTTGAAAACGTTTTAATATTTGATCCACCAGAGTGAATTTCTTTTCATCTGAACTGGGTAAACGAATCTCTGGTGTCGAATAATATCGGGGAACATCGGATAGCATTTCAACAAGATCTTTATCACTTTTGGAAAGCAATGCAATTAATCTGGCTCCAGCATACAGGGCATCATCATATCCAAAATATTCGTCAGCAAAAAACATATGCCCAGACATTTCTCCTGTGAAGATAGCGTTAATTTCTTTCATTTTGGCTTTGATAAGAGAATGTCCGGTTTTATAGATAATTGGTTTGCCGCCCAGTCGATTGATTTCATCAATTAAACTTTGCGAACATTTTACTTCTACGATGCAAGGGGTGCCTGGAAATCGCGGTAAAATATCACGCCAGAATAGAATCATTAATGAATCGCCCCAGATTAGATTTCCCTCTCGGTCAACAACTCCCAGACGATCGCCGTCACCGTCAATACCAATCCCCAGATCAGCTCCGGTTGCTTTTACTTCCCTGGATAGGTCCTGCATGTTTTTGGGGTCGACGGGGTCAGGGTGATGGTTGGGAAAACGTGGATCAGATTCACAAAATAATTCAATGACCTCACACCCTAGTTCCCTGAAAAGTTGGGGGGCAAAAAACGAAGCGGATCCATTTCCGCAATCTACCACCAGCTTTGGAAGTCGAGTTCCTAAGGTGATTTTTTCCTTGATCATTTTTATATATTCATTACTAATATTGACTTCTGTTAGCTTTCCGCGAGGAGCTGTAAAAGATGGCGGATTTTCTGCTATCTTTCTAAGTTTTTGGATTTCTTCACCATAAATTGTGGAATCCCCCAACCACAATTTACAGCCATTATAATTACCGGGATTATGGCTGGCAGTGATCATCATACCTGCCTCTAACTGAAGGGTTTTGGCAGCATAATAGAAAATAGGGGTAATCACCAAGCCAATGTCAATCACATCAAAACCAGCTGGGATCAAGGTATCTATTATTAGATCGCGAAAACGCGGGGATGATTCCCGATTATCCCTTCCCACCAGAATGGTTTTACATCCCTTTTCTTCTGCCATAGAGGCAAAAGCAAGGGCGATATTTTTCATTACTGTATCATCTAGATCCTGGTCAACAATCCCTCTAATATCATATTGACGAAAAATGTTCTGAATCATATTCTCCTCCTTTATCTGGTTGACGATAGGACAGTTCCATCGATGAAAACACCTGGAACATCAAGTGTATTGCTTATTATTTATGGGTGAGACAAAATGAAACGTCCCCTTGTCTCACAATAAATCTTCACGATTACGAGTCTGAAGCAGATCAACGACAGTGCGAATGTCCTGTGTTCGCTCTCGATCACTGATGAGCACAATATTATCTGTTTCAACCACCAGTAGGTTTTCAACGCCGAACAAAACAATGCTTTTATCTTTTTGCTTTACAACGCAGTTTTTGCTCTCTAATGCGACAATATCGTTCCCGGTACAGGTGTTATTATCTTCGTCATTATCAAACAACTCTGATAATGCATTCCAGCTTCCCAGATCACACCAACCAAAGGCTCCGGGTACGACAGCCATGCGCTTGCTCTTTTCAGCGATGCCATAGTCAAGACTAATGCTGGGCAGAACATTATATGATTGGATGTAATGATCATATCCCTGGCTGAGATGGGAATAAATCTCAGGAAGATAGGACGAAAACTCATCCATAAGCGTTTGCGCTTTGCCGATATAAATGCCCGAATTCCACATATGCTGTCCAGAAGATAAATAGGACTCGGCCGTTGATACATCTGGTTTTTCACAGAATGAGTTTACCTGGTACACATCAGGTATTTCGCCGATTTCCCATTTGCTCTTTTCTATATAGCCGTAACCGGTTTCCGGACGATCGGGTTTAATGCCAATGGTCACGATATGGTCGTGTTCGGCAGCCGCAACAGCCTGTGCGACGCTTTGTTTAAAAGAGTTTACATCCAATACGTGATGATCAGCAGGAAAGATTCCAAAGACGGTATCCTTCTCCGTTGGGAAAAAACGAGTCAAGGCCAGTCCAACAGCGGGTGCGGTATTTTTCCCCTCGGGTTCACTCAGTACTTCAATGAGGTCCCCATCAGATCTTGTCTGAACTAGAGACTGAATGCTAGGAAGAAGATCATCGCTTGTGATGATAATAATACGTTCGGAATTTGCTTCCATTAACCGATCAATTGTGTGATCCAACATGGAGCGATTGTTAATAAATTTACATAATTGCTTGGGGTGTGCCTGTCTACTCTCCGGCCACAACCGAAGACCTTTTCCTCCGGCAAGAATTACTGAAATCATATGTAAACCTCCATTTATAGGTTTATACCAAAATATTTTATGCAAACACATAGTGGAATTATTCATGTTTGCAGAAAATTTTTATTATACAGTTTTGCCGGTTTTTCTGAATTTTATACTTGGAAGGGAATTTAGAGGTGAATTAAGATTGGATATTAATTAGAAAATAGGTTGAGTATAAGCGGAATTATTAGTTGGAAAGTTGGTTAGTTGGACAGTTGGAACGTTGAAGTGGGTTAGTAAGAAAATAGGTTTTAAATAGACACGGATTACACGGATTACACGGATTACACGGATTTAACGGATTTACACGGATATTATTTATGGGCTAAGGGGTATGCCTTACCTCTCATCGATTTTCATTGATGGTTGTGGCTTGCGGGCATGGAGGGTTAATTAGAAAATAGGTTTTTAATAGACGCAAATTATTATGATTTATGCAGATTTTTCAAATAGACACACCCTAACGAGTACCGCACTCAAGAGTGCAACACCTTACAGGTGCAACTTATACTTTCTTCGTTCGTGCAAATAGGACGCTGATACTTCCTTTGGTCGTAATATAGGATGCTGATGTTTCCGTTGGTCACATTCAAAATGATGCTGATACTCTCTTGCGGCCGTAATTAAGGATGCGGACAACACTGACTATTTGGAAGGGCTAGATTTAAGGTGATGGAAGCTGAAAGCGTCTTCTATGTTCAAATAATAAAATGAAGTCCGCGGAGGTCCTGAAGGTCCGCGTTAGTCCGCGTCTATTTGTTCCCCTAATCTTCTTTTATGGAGAAGGGGCCTTCGAGGCGAGGGGGTTTGGGTCCGTAAAATTGGTAGTAATGGCACATTAATCTGCCATTATAGAGCTTTCTCTTTTTGTCTGCTTTGCGGTTAAAATGGTTTTCAAATTGGGGGAGTGATGAAATTATGTAAAAAGACCAGGTATCTAATCCAGCAAAGGTTTTTCCCATTGTTTTGCATAATTCCTGCACTGCTGAAGTATCTGAAAGCCGTTCACCGTAAGGCGGATTGGTAATGAGGTATCCGTAATTATATTTAGAACGAAGGTCTTTTATATCCTGTTGCTGAAAGAACAGATCATTTGTAAACCCGGCTTGGCGGGCATGCTGACGGGCAAGATGCAACACAGCAGGGTCATTGTCAAACCCATAAATCCCCAGGGACTGATTATGATAAATGCTATCGCGGGCTTCTTCACGAGCTGTTTTCCAGCTCTTGGCCGAGAACTGCGGCCATTTTTCAGCAGCAAAATCTCTCCCCAGACCGGGGGCGATGTTGCGTCCGATTAATGCGGCTTCAATTGGAATGGTTCCGGAACCACAAAAGGGATCAATCAGGGGACGATCAGGTTTCCAGCGGCTTAGATGAATTAACGCTGCTGCGAGGGTTTCCTTAATCGGGGCCTGTCCGGCTAATCTTCTGTATCCTCGTTTGTGAAGACCTACTCCACTGGTATCCAGGGTAAGGGTTGCCATGTTTTTCAACAGGGCAACCTCGATACGGTAGCGGGACCCTTTTTCGTCAAACCATTTACATTTATATTTTTCTTTCATTTTTTCAACAATGGCTTTTTTTACAATGGCTTGGCAATCGGGTACACTGAAAAGCTGTGATTGAATAGATTTTCCTTCAACGGGAAAGCAGGCATCTTCAGGTAACCATTCATACCAGGAAAGGGCACGGGTTTTCTCAAACAGGTCTTCAAAACTTAGTGCTTCAAATTCACCTATTTTTATTAGCAATCGATCAGCAGAGCGAAGCCAGAGATTGCAACGGGGAATGGCTTCTGGGCCTGCCTGAAAACAAACCCGTCCATTTTGTACTTCTAGATCATCATATCCCAGTCTTTTCAATTCATTGGCAACCACTGATTCAAGCCCAAACGCCGCTGTGGCGATGAGGTTAATGTTCTTCATATATTTATCTCCTTTTGAAGTAAATTAGTTGTCAAGGGGACGGGGTTGTTGTCAACATTTTCGGGATTTTACATATTCGCAGCCTTCATATCACAAAATTTTGACAACAACCCCGTCCCCTTGACAACCCTAATTTGGATACGGATTTCAATATACCTTATAAGAGAAGAGAAAGACAAGGGGAAAAGATTTATTCTCCTATGGTAGTATGTCGAGGAAAGGGGTTATACTGTCCATATGTTTTTTTATAACATTTTCAACAGAGTAACAATTATTTTTGAGTAAGGAGTGTTTATATGGAGCACAATCATGCAATGGTAAATAGGATCAGAACATTCAGAGAAAAAATATCTATTAAGGACCTTATCGGTATTTTAATAGGATCTGCGATTTTAGCGTTTGGTATTCAGACGATTCTTGTGCCTGCTCATCTTCTAACAGGAGGGGTAACGGGACTAGCATTGATATTAAACTTTCTGATCGGCTACGAAATCTGGATTTTTTACTTTGCCTTGAATATTCCGATTTTTGTTGTCGGTTTTCGGAGCATAAGTCCACGTTTTGCTCTGTATAGTCTGGTGGGAATGTTTGCCTTGACTTTTTTTCTGGGGGTGGGACAGGATCTTCACATTTCCCTGGGAATCAACGATTTGCTGCTTTCTTCTGTGCTGGGAGGCGTTTTGATTGGGATTGGAAGCGGAATTAATCTTCGAAGTAAGGGATCAACCGGAGGCCTTGATATTATCGCGGTACTTGTCCGAAAATACTGGGGACATAGTTTTGGAACCACTTTTTTTTTCATTAACATTGCTATTTTAGCGATGTTCTTGGTTTCAAACAATATTGAATTGACACTATATACTGCTATTTCAATGTTTATTACCTCCAAAGTGGTTGATGCAGTAGAAGCTGGACCCTCTGTAACGAAGTCTGCTACGATTGTTTCGGACCAGAGCGACGCCATTGCGCAGGAGATAATGCATAATCTCCATCGGGGTTGTACCTGCATGACAGGGAAGGGAGCCTATACTGGGGAGGAACGGAAAATATTGATGGTGACAGTCGGAAAAACCCAGCTTCCAAGACTGAAAGAAATCGTTTTTGTATTGGACCCAATGGCTTTTATTATGATTTACGAAACAATTGAAGTTTATGGCAGAGGGTTTAAACCGAGCCGTGATGATTTTTGATTCACGATCCATTTATTTGCAACTAACCCCGGCCTCTTAATTCACAAGGAAGAAAGTCCTACGTTTTTACGACAATATGGGACGAAAAGTGTCGAAAATAAAGCGACATAAGTTTGGACCAAAATGAGTCATTCAGTTGATTTCGCTTCTGCTGTTTATCGTTTAACATTAAGTTACGGTAATTACTTACAGCGAATGAATTAGGAGGTGGCTATTTTGTTGAATATGATGAGAAGATTAGTGATTGAAGAAGAAGCCCAGGGTATGGCTGAATATGGTCTTATCCTTGCGGGAATTGCAGTAGTTGTAATTGTAGCCATTACTGCACTGGGAGGAAGGCTGACTACGCTTTTTGAGAAAATCCTTCCAGCTTCATCGTCATAAGTGAAGGGGAATCCTCTGTGCCTGAAGGCCCTGCTTGTATAAGTGGGGCCTATTTTTAACAGGGGGTGGGGAGGCTTGTATGTTGGTAAATGATTTCGCTTTGTTGGGGGTGCTGGGCTTAGCCTACTGGTATGACTTGAGGGAGAGGCGTATTCCTAACAGATTATTACTGCTTGCCCTTGGCTGGGGATTGGGATATCACATATCTTTAAGCGGTGCCAATGGGATATTTTTCTCACTAAAGGGACTTGGAATCGGACTACTATTGCTTTTGTTGCCATTTGCAATGGGAGGGATGGGTGCTGGAGATGTGAAATTTCTTGGGGTTATCGGGGCCATTAAAGGCACAGCTTTTATTCTGTCCTCATTTTTGTGGATGGCTCTTTGGGGAGGCGTAATCGCTTTTGCTTATTTGCTTTATGAAGGACGGTTGAAAGAAAGTGTTGGTAACGTGGCGCGCGGTCTATATCTTGTTCAACTAGGCGTTGTTAAACTGTCTGCTAGTGTAGATAAAACAGAATTCCATGTATTTTTTCCTTATGGAATACCTATTGCTCTCGGTGCCATCACGGAATTATGTATGGTCTGGTGGTTGTGATGAAGGGAATTCGTAAGATTTTGAAAAACCAGCAGGGTCAGGCCTTGGTAGAACTGGCGCTGGTGCTCCCTGTCCTCTTGATGATTCTCATGGGAATTATAGAATTCGGACGTGTTTTTGGTGCTTCTATGGTGCTTAATAGCTTATCCAGAGAGGCCGCCCGCTATGGGGTGGTGGGATATGATGATTTGCAGATTCACGCCCTGGTTACAGAGCGACGAACCTGGTTGGACGATGAGAAGCTGGTGGTTGTCATTTCTCCTGTTAATGGTGAAAGGGACAAGGGTGATCCGTTACAGGTACAAATTGATTATTCCCTTGACCTGATTACTCCAATTGTAGGTGATATTCTTCCTAATCCTGTACCCTTATCTGCGCAATGTATTATGCGAATGGAATAACTTGTTGCAGGAGGTAAAAGTAGTGATAAAAAGATTTTTTCTGGGTAATCAGAAGGGAACGGTTTTGGTACTGCTAGTTTTAGCGATGTCTGCTCTGGCAGGTTTCACCGCGCTTGTTACGGATACGGGGGCGGTTTATTTGCAAAGGATGAGGCTGTCCAACGCATTGGACAGTGCTGTCCTTGCTGGCATTCAGGAACTCCCCGATAATACCCAGGGTGCACTTGAAATGGCAGCGGCTTATGCACAACAAAATGGAGGCAATGTATCCGAGTTTTCTTTCACAGTAGACACTGACAATAATAGTATCAGTGGGCATGCAAATCGACAGATAGGATTGTTTTTTGCAAGAGCCTTGGGATTTAATAGTACGATAGTTCAAGCAGAGGCCAGTGCCAGACTGGCACCGATTACTTCCACAGGAGGTGTGGTGCCATTTGGCGTATTAGAAGATGATTTTACCTTTGGAGAAGAGACGGTTATGAAGGAAGGCATCGGAGATGGACCTTATCGTGGATGGTTTGGTGCGTTACGGCTGGGAGGTAATGGTGCGCATGTGTACAGGGATAATATCAAGTATGGATATCCAGGGGAGGTGTCCATTGGGGATGTGATCCCCATCGAACCTGGTAATATGTCTGGTCCCACCCGGGTGGGGATTGATTATAGAATCGGTCAGTGTAATCATTACCCGCGATGTACGATTTATTCTTATGTGAACGGCTGTCCACGTATCTTGATTGTTCCCATAGTGAATGTACAAGATATAACTTCAGAAGGGCATCCTGACTCTGTTCGTGTGGTTGGCTTTGCGGCCTTTTTAGTTCAGGATTGTGTAGGTAACGGAAATGAAAACTATGTACGGGGATATTTTATCCGCTATGTAATACCCGGATCTACTGGTGACTCGGGAGCAGATTATGGGTTGTATGGAGCCCAGCTTTATGAATAAGGGGGTGAGGGTGCTTTGCTAAAGGGTAGTCGGCGGTATTGGGTGATTGCTGTAATATGTGGTCTGGCTGCAGCGGGTTTATCCTATTATTATTTACAGGGAGTAAAAGAACGTTATCAGCCAGATGATCTGGTGCAGGTGATCAAGGCCAAGGTGGATATCAAACAAGATACACTGATTACGGCGGATCAAATTGAAGTGATCCAATCACCGAAAAAGTACGTACATCCGCAAGCGCAGGGAGTTAAGAACGATGTTATTGGTAAAATCGCTATCAGCAAAATCGTTGCAGGAGAAGAGATTTTAGAGGGTAATCTCCTATCTGCAGGGGATAAAGCCCACAGGCTGGCTTATGCTATCCCAGCTGGCAGTAGAGCTGTCTCTGTTCCGGTAAATGATGTGAGTGGTGTATCGGGATTTGTCAAACCAGGTGACCGGGTGGATATCATAGCTACGGTTGATATTCCCATGCCTGATTCCCAGGGGGTTGAAAAACCTGTTGCGTTCAGTGTGCTGACGCTTCAGGATATTGAGGTGCTTGCAGTTGGGGGAAATCCCGATACAGTCATAAAGAAAAATGACTCCGGCGTAGATACGCTGACGTTGTCAGTAACCAATGAGGAGGCGCAGCCATTAGTGCTTGCATCAGAGCGAGGAAGTCTGCGACTTCTGCTTCGTTCTCCGGTTGACCATTCTCATACAATGCCAGCACCCTATCAAATTAAAGACTTTATGCAGCAACCAGGTGCATTATTGCCGTAAGTTAACGCGACTAATTTTATTTTTAAGGATGCATAGGCGTGGAGGATTTAATATGAAAAAAATCAAGATTATCCTTGCAGATGACAATACCAACACGCGGTCAAGTATTCGTAAACAGTTGGAATTGGATCATTCTATTGATGTTGCTGCTGAAGCAGCGACGGGTAAAGAAGTGCTGGATAAGATACGTCAGGTAGAACCTGAGATCGTATTAATGGATATAAATATGCCGGAGATGGACGGAATAAAAGCAACACAGCAAATTTCCTCCCAATATCCGCAAGTATATGTCATCCTGATTTCTGTTATTGATAAAACGGAGAGTTTCCGCAAAGCAATGATTGCTGGTGCGAAGGAGTATCTGGTGAAACCGCTGTCGGCGGCAGAGCTTAATGCTACTGTTAGACAGGTGGCTGAATTGAGGCGTAAACAGCAGAAGCTACCGAAGGAGAAGTCGGATCTGGTTAAATCTTTATCCAAAAAAAAGGAAAATAAAATTGTGACTGTTTTTGGAACGAAAGGTGGCGTAGGGAAAAGCCTGATCTGCACAAATCTAGCGGTAGCAGCTGCCCAGAAGTATAAAAATCATGTCGGTATTGTGGATTTGGATATACAGTTTGGAGACATCAGTGTGATGATGGATCTGAATCCTCGCAAGACAATTTCTGAATTGATGCAGGAGGGAGAAGAACCCGGAAAAGAACTGTTAGAGGAATATGTCTATGAGCGGAATGGTGTAAATGTTCTGGCTGCACCTAACAAACCCGAGTTTTCAGAGCTTGTAACCCCCGCCGGGGTTGAAAAAGTTCTGGAAGTTTGTAAAGAACTCTATCGTTTCACACTGGTGGATACGCCGTCTTTTCTGGATGACACGACATTGACTGCTTTAGAAGTTGCGGATCTCATTTTATTGGTTATTTCATTGGATTTACCCACCATTAAAAATGTAAAAAAGGGGTTGGAAGTGCTTCGATCTCTGCAGATGCTTCCCAAGACACGGCTTATTTTAAATCGATCCTCCGGTATTGCCGGTATTGAGCCCAGGGACGTAGAAAAGGTGTTGGATATGAAAATCAAAGCTGAAGTACCCAGTGATGGCAAACTGGTTATTTCTTCGCTGAATCAGGGCATTCCATTTGTTCGCATGAATCCGAAAGCGCCTGTATCAAAAGGAATTCTTTCTGTACTGAAGGTTATTGAGGAATAAGCAATCAGGTAAAGAGGTGAAATGATGTCACTGATGAGCAGACTACAGGGAAAGCCCTTGAATGAAAAACCCATCATACCTACGGAGGAAACGATTGCTAGTCACCTTGGTGGCAAAGAAAAAACCAGTACTCGTTTTCAAGACTTGGTTTATAAAATTCATCGGGAAGTCATACGAGAAATTGGGTCTGATTCCTTTGAGTCCGAGGAAAACGAAGCTAGAAATGTTTTGCTGGAGGAACAAATTCGTAAGATATGCGATACCATACTTGAAAAAGAATTGAATTTTTTTACACGCAACGACAAAGAAGAGGTCATTGGTCAGGTTTTGGATGAGGTGTTTGGACTTGGACCCATTACGCCTTTGCTCAAGGATGAAAGTATCTCTGAAATCATGGTGAATGGTCCCAATCAGGTCTACGTCGAAAGGCGAGGAAAACTCGAATTAACCAGGGTAGTCTTTCGTGATGACAACCATCTGCATACAGTGATAGAGCGAATTATTTCTCCGCTCGGGAGAAGAATTGATGAAAGTATGCCAATGGTTGATGCGCGTCTCCCGGATGGATCAAGGGTAAATGCGATTATTCCCCCACTGGCACTCAACGGTTGTGTGTTGACAATTCGCAAGTTTTCCAGCCAACTGTTGGGGGTAGAAGATTTAATCCGCAACAACACATTATCCACGGCGATGGCGAAATTCTTGGAAGCCTGTGTTAAGGGAAGGTTGAACATCATTGTTTCTGGTGGGACTGGAGCCGGTAAAACCAGTACACTGAACATTATATCTTTCTTTGTTCCGCATAATGAACGGATTATTACCATAGAGGATTCTGCCGAGTTGGATCTGCATCAGGATCATGTTATTTCTCTTGAGACCCGTCCGTCAAATATTGATGGAAAGGGACAAATAGCAATACGCGATTTGGTTCGTAATTCTTTGCGTATGCGGCCAGATCGTCTCGTTGTAGGTGAGGTGCGCGGCGGGGAAGCGCTGGATATGCTTCAGGCGATGAACACAGGACACGATGGGTCGCTTACGACCGGGCATTCCAATTCACCTCGGGATATGATTTCACGTCTGGAGACCATGGTTTTAATGGCGGGCATTGATTTACCGATTAAAGCGATTCGGGAGCAGGTCTCTTCAGCAATTGATATTATTGTGCATCAAAGTCGCCTGCAGGATGGATCACGAAAAATCACTTATATTACCGAGGTGCAGGGAATGGAAGGAGACGTGATCACACTTCAGGATATATTTGTTTATCAAAAGAACGGATTGAATGAATACGGCAAAGTGCAGGGACAACATCGCCCGACTGGATTGATCCCAAAATGTACAGACAAATTAAATTCGATGGGGATTACGCTCCCCAGGGATTTCTTCGGACAGTAGTGAGACAGGGGGACGTTTGTATGTCCAGCAAAGGCTGGTGTGTTCAGCAGGAGACAGTCCTGCCAGGGAAAGAAGCAGTACATCCTGGGGTCAGACCCCATTTATACATAACACTCAAGAGTACCACACCTTACAGGTGCAACTGATACTCACTTCGTTCGTGCAAATAGGACGCACCCTTTGGGTACAACTGATGTTCCCTATCGGTCACTTTTAAAATGATGCTGATACTCCCTGCAGTCGTTATTAAGGATGCGGATTAACACGGATTTAATAGGTTGAATAGACACGGACTACCGCAGACTATATTGGACTTGCGCGGACTTTTTTGGTGAGTCTCGGGGACTGGTCTGCTGACTCGTTTTAAGGAAAGCCATCATATTCCCCCACCAGCAATTGCAAAAATGAGTCTGCGGACCTGTCCCAGTGACTCGCCCTCACTCAGCACCTATTTTCATTGTTGGTTGTGGCCCGTGGCCATTGAGGATTCCACTGCGGAAAGTAATATGCATACAAAAGAATGATTTTGAATTTTTTTTAGTGCAGCCACATTAGTTCGCGTAACTTAAGAGTCTGCACGAAAGGAGACTTAAAGTGGAACAGGTGATTTATATTGCTGTGTTTGCTGCGGTTTATGCTGTAATGATTGCATGCTATAAAATACTAACTAGGCAGGATGCGGTTCGTGCACGTCTTCATGAACTGAAGGAACCGGTTCAGGCGGCAGAGAAAAAATTAAATATTCGCAGTGTACTAAAAAGCAAACTTGCCAGTCTGTTTGCTGTGTTTACCAACCAGCCGTTTACTGAAAAAGTTCAAGCCGAGTTGATCAGTGCGGGAATTCCCTTAAGAAGTGAGGAGTTTATTCCTATTTGCCTGGTCTGCATTGTAGGATTCCCGCTGGTTATGTTTTTGATCAGTTCAAATCCCTGGATTCCTATTATGGTGGCAGTTATTTGCGTAATGTTACCTCGGATTTTCATCAATTACAAGAAAGAACATCGTCTTCAAGCGCTCAACCTGCAATTGGGGGATGCACTTGTGGTTATGGCGAATGCGCTTCGTTCAGGGTTTGGCTTTCAACAGGCGATGGACACCGTGCGAAAAGAATTACCCCCACCTATTTCATCAGAATTCACATGGACTCTGCGGGAAATGACTCTGGGATTCAGCCAGGAGGAAGCCTTAAAAAACATGAGTCATAGAGTGAATAGTGAAGATCTTGACATGGTGATTACCGGAATCATTATTCAGCGGCAGGTCGGTGGCAACCTTGCTGAAATTCTTGAGAATATATCAGAAACCATTCGGGAGAGAGCGCGTATCAAACGAGAAATCAAGATCCTTACGGCACAGGGAAGATTATCAGGATTGATTATTGGACTTCTTCCTGTTGGGCTTATTGGTATTATGCTGGCCATCAATCCTGCTTATTTCACTGTAATGGTGACAGACCCCCGGGGGATGACAGTGCTGGTAGCTGCATTTATATTTGAAATCATAGGCGCGCTTATGATTCGAAAAATTATTGATATTCGCCTGTAGGTGTTTGGAAAGGAAGAATCATGATGCAATTTCTTCTGATGGTGCTAATTGCAGGAACGGTTATATATTTTATTATGGCGGTTTTTTATAGCTTGAATGCCAGTCGATTTCTGGTGGCAGAAAGATTGCATAACTATACCCGGGAAGAAGAAAACGCCTATCTTCCGCCTGAACTTGCCAAACCGTTTAAAGAACGAGTACTTGGTTCACTGGCTAAATTTTTGATGCGTACCTTTAGACGGATTATTCCGCAGCGAAAAAAAGATGCCTATGAAAAACGTTTAACGGCTGCGGGAAATCCACATGGGATGCATGCTGAGGAATACGTTGTTTTTAAATATTTTGTGTTATTTTTTATGCTTATTCTTGGAATTGTTCTCTGGAACTTTCTTAGCTTTTTGGTTTTGACCATTGCTGGTTTTGTGATCCCTGATTTGTATCTGAAAACAAATGAAAAGAAACGAAAAGAGGCAATTCTTCAAAGCATGCCAGACATCCTGGATTTGCTGAGCGTTAGCGTAGAGGCGGGATTAAGTTTTGATTCAGCGCTGCAGAAGGTGGTTGAAAAATATGATGGGCCGCTTACCACCGAATTTGAAAAAGCGATACAAGAAATTAACATGGGTAAACCGCGCAGAGATGCTCTGCGAGACATGGGAGCACGGGTAGAGGTGGATGAAGTGACAACATTTTTAGGCTCAATCATACAGGCAGATCAGTTGGGGGTTAGTATTACCAATGTACTCAAGCTGCAGTCACAACAGGTAAGAGCCAATCGGAGAATGCGCGCAGAGGAAAAAGCACAGAAGGCACCGATTAAGATTCTTATCCCACTGGTCATGTTCATTTTTCCAACTATTTTGATTGTTCTTCTGGGACCGGCTGTGATAAGACTGATGGATACCCTGTAAACAGGAGGGGATAGAGGATGCACCAAATTATTGTGATCAATGAAGAAAACGATCAAATTCTCATGGAAAATGGGAAAATAGCCGATCATTTCCTATCCAGACTGAAAGGACTTCTGGGTGTCAAAACCGTTGGAGATGGAGAAGGATTAATGATTCTTCCCTGTAATATGGTTCATACTATCGGAATGAAAACGGATATTGATGTCCTGTTTGTCTCGGATGAAGGGAAGGTTTTTCACGTGATTCATTCCATGAAGCCTGGGAAAATGAGTCCCTGTATTAAGAACGCAAGCTATGTTATTGAATTGCCTGCAGGAAAAGTGAAACGGACAGGCACAATTGTTGGACAGAAGCTTTCGGTTTATCACGTCAAAGAACAGGCATAAAAAAAGGCCAGCTTTATCCTTGTTAGCTGGCCTTTTTGTTGCTTATGAAGCGCGATTCTTATTCTTTTCGCTTTTTAATCGCTCATCTTTATTGAGTACCGTTTTGCGAAGCCGAAGTGATTTGGATTTTACTTCGCCTTCTTTGATAAATTCAAGGCATTTAATTACACATCAAGTTCTTCGAGAATTTCGCTAATGACGTCATAATCAAGCTGAAGATAATGTTTCAATATTTTGGCAAAACCAATGTAAAATGCAGTATTGGCACTTTCATTTACATTGTCTGCGAACAACGGTACCCAATTAAGTAGATGTTGCTCTAAAAAGTTTTTCTGGTCCACAAGGATTTGTTTGCAAGTGTTGATATCTCGAGACAGTGCGCTATCGGCAGCCATGTGACTTAAACGGTACATAAAATCAAGTTCTAATCCCAAATGGTCGTCAGCTTCCTGCATATAATAGCGTGGCAGAAACCTGTATTTTAAATATGTTCTTCGTACTTGAAGAGTAGTTTCCTGAAACAACATACGGTCCTCGTCCAGATAGGCTGATTCCCAGGGTGGAGCTGGTAATTCATAGGGACCAATAAACATTCGAGTATAATCCCAGTGCAGTTTTTCAAACTCCGCATTACTCAGGACATCGAAACTTTTTAAGTAGTTGGATACATCCTCTACTCCTCTACGTAATTCCTCGCTTTCCTCATTGAGAGGAAGATTATGCAAGAAATCTTCGTTGTGAAGGGCTTTTATTAGTTCTCTAGATGGCTCTTCAACGAAAATTCGTCTCAGGAGATCGTAAGTGAACACCCGTTCTTCCAACAAAATCTGAACAGCTTCTGACCTGGTTATTTTTTCTGATAAAGGCATCGAATGGCTCCTTTCGTCTCGAAATTTTGAAGCGTGTAAGTTTTTACATCAGTCCAAAACCTAATGAAACACCAGCTGCATAAAACAGGTAACGTCCTATTATCTGCCCTACAAGCAAAGATATTGCGGAAACATATATATAGTTTTGCCCCTGCTTGTCATCCATCTTCCAAAATATTAGTAAAAATATGCCGGCCAATACTAATAGCCATTGTATAGCCATGACCCCTTTATTTTGTGCTAAAAGGGCGATACTAGACTGAGCAGCAGCATTACCACTTCCAAGTTCTGTAAGGAAAACAGGCAGGAAGACAACCTGCAATAAAGCAACTGCCAGGACGGTCAAACAAATTCCGGTTAACCCTGTAGTTATTTCCTTACGTGAAATAAGTAGAAAAACTATGCCTCCCATAATAATGGTAGTGGCGTAAAAATCGATCATAGTATTCGAGCTTTGCCATGCAGGCATCATTGAGTTCATATAAATCTGAGCAATAGCAAAAACAGTGGCTATTCCAATGATACTAGTCAACCATGACCAAGTTTTAATAAAAGATTCACTTATATTTTCCATTCGGTTAACAAATAAGTCGATGAAAACCATACCTGTGAATAAACCAGTGAAAAAGATTTCTCTGCTTAACCAGGAGCTTCCCAGGTTGAAAATTGCAGCATATGCTCTAATTGGTACACCCAGATGAGCCAAAGAAATAATCATACTAAGAACACTAAGAATGAACACCAGTACAGTATTTTTTTTGAAATCGCCAGATTTGTTCCTACTCTTTATGAGTGTAGACCATAGATAAATCCCAATAGCAGTTTGAAGCAAAAGGGTGAAAATAATTAACGGCCATTCTGTCACAAGCTATACCTCCTTACTTTGCAATCAATTTTGCTTTGATTAGAACAGAGGGGTTGGTGATGCTTGAACTTGGAAGTACAGATAAATCACTTGTGCCTCCATATTTAGCTTTTAATTTGTCAATATCACCGAAATCGAGAGCCCTCGTCATACAAGCATCAACACACGCCGGGTTTAGCCCTTGATCGAGCAAATCCACGCACATATTACAATTACTTACTTTGCCATTTTCTAAACGTTGTGGAAATCCGTAAGGACAAGACATGATGCAGTAGCCGCATCCAATGCATTTGTCCATGTCCTGCAACACAAGCCCGTCTTCTTCGCGTTTGTAGCGGCATCCTGTAGGACAGTTTTTTACACACTGCGGGTCAGCACAATGATTACATGTCATGGAAAGATGATACACCCATGGATTTGGGTATTTTCCTCCTTCAAAGGTTTTTACCATGCGAAAAAGAGTTCCAACGGGCAGTTCGTTTTTATCTTTACAGGCTATCTGACAGGTTCTGCAGCCTGTACATTTGGTCATATCAAAATAGAAACCTAATTGAGTCATGCTTTACACCCCTTTCTAAAATAGGATACGCTGCGGCCATTTGCAGTCTTCCTCTAAATGCTCACCGGTCCATTTTTCCACCTGTACATTGCAAGAATTCCAGGCAGAAAGTCCCTGACCTGTTGGAGGTGTGTTACATAGAATATTATCAGCTCCACCTTTATCTATGTTCGTTTTTTCATCCATCTCAAGCCAGGAACCATGAGGTAAAGCGACTACGCCTGGCATGAGACGTTCGGTTACACAGGCATTACGTAAAGTTTTGCCGTGGCGACTAGTGAGCAATACCGTATCACCATCTTTGATATCGCGTTTATCAGCATCAGCTCTGCTTACAAATACTGGGTTAGGAAAAGCTTCTCGCAACCAAGGGATATTATCAAAGCTGGAGTGTGATCTTCTTGGGTAGTGTGGGGTATACATCTGAAGGGGAAAATCACCTTTTACCATGGCTTTTGCATCTTTAAAGGTATCTTCATAACCTTCAACTGCCGGATTGTATGTGGGTATGGGCCTGATTTCGCTCCAACCCTTTTCTTTCACCAAATCATAACGTGCTTTACAATAAATTTCGAATTTGCCACTTTCGGTATTAAGCGGATGTCCGACCGGATCCTTGCGGAAGTCCTCGTAAGCTATAGATACATACTGATCTCCAGCTTTTCTTTGAATTTGATATAATCCTTTTTTTGCAAATTCGTTTATTGAAATCGTACCTTGCTGGGGTTGTCCTTTTACGCCCCATTCTTTGATATCTTTTTCAGTAATCGTGCATAATGATTCATAATCAGAACAATCCTCTTTTATTAGCTTACTGCCAGCCAACTGGTTGAATACTTCTTGTTTTTCTGATATAGGATAGAGATCGTTCTCTTTGATTCCCAGCCTTTTGCCAAGTTCAATACACATCCAGCGTTCCGATTTTGTTTCAAACACCGGGTCAATTACTTGACTGGGGAAGATTAGAGATTCACGGTTCACCCACCACGGGAACTGCGGCCTTTTTTCCCATTGGGTTGCTGCCGGGAGTACCACATCTGAATATCTGGCCTGTGTATTTAGCACAAAATCCGTTGTACATACAAATTCAACGTTTTTGTGCACTTCAAGGCCTTTTGTCATTCCTTCATTACTTTGCAGGTGCTGTCCACCCCAGGCATAGAAAATGGCCTGGATATTAACATCTCGAACATCGTTATTCCCAGCAGTGTATTTTCCTTTAAGGATGGCATCCCATCTTTCGGCATCGTTAAGACCGACACTTATCGGATTATCTATCCATGGCCTTCCTGTTCCTCCAGGTTTTACGAGAGATGGACCGCCATTGCCGGCTCTGAAATGACAGCTAACACCGGTCATTCTTCCTGGTTGTCCTATATGCCCGGTCATAGCCCCTAAGGTCATAAACATCTGTGGCCAGGAGTCTGAATTGCTTACCCTGGCAGGAGCCCAGCCGGTAAGCAGTGCTGTCCGTTTAGTATTGGCAATTTCTCGAGCCAACCTCTGAATAATATTGGCTTCTATCCCACAGATTTCTGCAGCCCACTCTGCTGATTTGGGTACTCCGTCATAAGTTCCCAGTACATAATCTTTAAAGTTTTCCGTGGGATCGGCATCTGCGGGCATATGGTCTGCATCGAAACCAATGGTACAACGGTTCAGGAAATCCCAGTCAATTAAGGAATTTAACCGCGGGTTATCTTCAGTTATCAGGGTATGAGCCATACCCAGGAACATGGCATGATCAGTGTTTGGTCTGATTGGAACCCACTCATCAGCGAGAACCTGTGCAGTATCTGAATAGAACGGGTCAATGACTATGAATTTTGTTCCCGCTTCTTTTGCCTTCAGGTAGATGTTTGTCGGGAAACCCAGGGAAGTCCATGCAGGATTGGCACCAACCATCACAATTAGCTGGGAATTAAGTAAATCATAGCGGTCATTGATATTACTTTCATGATAACCGTCTTCCATACCGAATAAAGCACTGTTTTTCCAGCTACCGTAGGAACAGGTTCCCCATTGGTATGCATGCCCGCCGGCAGCACAAAGTAATTGATTAATGTCATTTCCCCAGTCGATACACAAAATACTTTCATTGCTATAAGTACCCTTAATTCTTTTGATTTCAGAAGCTACAATGTCCAGGGCTTCATCCCAGGATATACGTACCCATTCATCTTTGCCCCGCAGTTCCTTGTTGCCTCCACCGGGTTCCCAGTGTTTACGCTTCATGGGGTATTTTAAACGGTCCGCACCAAAGACCAGTTTGCGGCGGGAACGACCACGCACACAGCCCCTCTGCTGGAAATAATCCCAGCTGTCTGGATGACTATCATCAGTCTTTTGTCTTACAACAACACCGTCAACCACCAGTGCTTTGTTAATACAACGACCACCGCAGTTTGACCAGCAGGGAGCAGTAACCCATTCACCCTCCTTATTGGCTATTTCATTGGCTACATCACTTGATACTTGTGTTAGTTCGTTGCCGCAACCGCTGACTGTTAAAGTTGCTGCAGCAACTGCAGTTGTCTTAATAAAGGTTCTTCTTTTCATTGGGAAATTAAGAACCTTATCAACATAACCTGACATAGTAAACCTCCTTATTTTTTCATTAAATGTTCATACTAAGCAACGTTTCGTAAAATGGCACGGTCACCACCTTTTTTGCTGGGGCTCAACAAAAAAATTCGAATAGTATGCTTTACTAGTAACCAATCGATTAGTTTATATATTGTAAATCTGAAATTATATGTAGTACGAGAACATAGTTTTTACAGATCATCACAATCAAAAACGTTCGGATAGCTCAAATCTACCTTTAATTCCCGTAGGAACTCTCCGTCTTCTCTTTTTTCTATAATTGCAGTAGATATTCCCAACTCCAGCTTAAGTTCTCTAAGGTATTTTACCTGCTGTACTGGAAACTCGAGATAAGCGTGATCATTGTTTATTACATACTGATGGAAATCTATTTTTTTAAATACATTCAAGACATGAGGAATATCATCCCCAAAAACCTTTATTGATTTCAAAAAATAATCGCGGGGTGAAAAATAAGCAATATCATGCTTAGGTTTCAATAAATTTTGCTGGTAAATCTGACCAGTGTGCTTATTTTCCAGCGAACAATAATGAACGCCTATTTGCAGCTTTTCATCAATAGTAAATTCCAGTAAAGACAGACATTCGATTTCACTCTTGGATATTGGTAGTCCGCCAGCATACCAGTAGTCGTATAACACTCTGAAGGGGTGATGTTTAAGTTTATAAGATCTATCTTTGAATTTTTGAGCATTAGTATATGGAAAACAGAATTCCAATAGATTTATGCCAGATATATTTATTTGATCAAGCTTTACTAATAAGTCCTTCATTTCATCAAGAGTTCCAGGAAGTACTGGCATTTCTACCATAACTGAGGGGATGTAATCTACAGCTAGTTTGATACGATCAAGGATTTTCTGTTGTTGTTCCTGTCTATCTTCCATTTTTATACTGAAACGAATTTCATCCAATCCAGCAATTTTCAATTGCTCGAGTAGCTTTACATCTATAAAATCCCCACAGGTATACAGTCGGAGGTGAGCTTTTGGATATCTGGTGTGCGCAAATTTGATAAACTCAACTGTATCTTTTTTGTGGAGCAGGGGTTCTCCCCCCGTCAAAGCTATATGCTTCAAAACATATCCTTTCCTATACAAATCGTCGAGTTCATCGATACAGTTGCGTTTATGATTGCAGTAATAAGAGAAATCCTCCTGATTAGGGTTAAAACAATAAAAACAATTGCGCGAGCATTGCAAAGAAATAAAGAATGTCATGCTCCCAATTCCCTTTTGACATGCAATACATGAAGGAGAAATGTGGTTTACATATATACTCTTTCCATCATTTCTGAAAACGGCGCCTTTGTGTTTTAG
>JAYEHK010000108.1:0-14679 GCA_034659475.1 Bacillota bacterium
ACGTAATGGAAACTAATTTATTTTCTGAATAAGTTAAGAGCCTAGCACCTTTTTTGCTTTTGGAGTCAGATTCCGTTCTCACGTGGTCCGTTCCGCGGCAGGGATTAACCTAGCTTTGGTTAGGGGTAAGGGGTTAAGAGTTAGGGGGTTAGACGCTTCGCGTCAAACATTTTCCTCACCCCTCACTCCTTATTGAAATAGTCTGCAGTGTAAGAGGTGGAGATTATATTGGCATCTCTTCTGAACCGTTCCAACTTTCCAACTGACCAACTAACCAACTAACCAACTAACCAACTAACCAACTAACCAACTAACCAACTGTCCAACTAACCAACTAACCAACTGTCCAACTTTATGACGCATAATCTGTCTATGGTGCAGTAACGATATACAGGGATGTTATGCATGAAGATTTTATTGTGACTTGTTTTTTGTCGGTATTGTTGATATAATATTTCTCGCAGTCTGTTTAAAATTATAAGAATGTCTGTGAAAACAAAATAATAATAGATTGACCGAAATGAGGTGAAAGCGGTGCAGGAAAAAATTCATCCTAAGACGTTCCGCTCCATGGCTAAATGTGCTTGCGGCAACGAATTTGAGGTGCTGTCTACGAAAGAGAATATAAAGGTTGAAATTTGTTCAAAATGTCATCCTTTTTATACCGGAGACAGATCAAGATTAGTTGATACAACTGGAAGAGTTGAAAAATTCAAAAAGAAATATGGCTTACAATAGCAGACAGCAGGGCGTTCGTTCCTGCTTTTTTCTTTTTACTTATGCAGAATTTACTGCATAAGTTTTCTTTATATCTCATCCCCTTCTTTGATGTGGATACGGAGATAGACATACAAGGAAGTGTTTGTTAGAATAAAAACGGGTGATCATGATATGAAAGATATGTTTCAATATGGTGGAATGCTTGATTGCACAGGGACTTTGGCTTCGAAAATTTACTGCTTGGGAGCCTGATGATGATCAGTTTGAAGTAGCTTTAACCGCTCTAAAAAGAGCTTTGAAAATAGATAAATATATACTGCAACATGTTGCGTAGGAATTGTTGCAGCAGCAGAGGAAAAATCTGTTTGTTGATCTAAATACTTTTTTGAGGAGGAGAAGCAGAATGCTTCAGAAGTTAGAAAGCCTGGACGCTAAATATAACGAATTAACTAGTTTGCTGAGCACACCGGAAGTTATTTCCGACCAAAATAAATTTCAGAAGTATGCCAAATCGCATGCTGACTTGAATGATATCGTCGAGACGTACCGCGCATATCGGGACGCCTCACAGGGGGTCGAAGATGCCAAAATAATGCTCAAAGAAGATCCTGATGAAGAGTTCAAAGAAATGCTGGTTGCCGAAATTGAGGAACTGGAACAGCAGAAGTTAGAGTTAGAAAAACAATTGAAGATTTTGCTCCTTCCCAAAGACCCTAATGATGATAAGAGCGTCATTATGGAAATCCGTGCCGGTACAGGTGGTGAAGAAGCAGCTTTGTTCGGGTGGGATCTTTTCAGGATGTATTCTCGCTATGCAGAAACGCAGGGGTGGAAGACAGAGATCATGGATTCTCACTATACAGAACTCGGGGGGATTAAAGAACTAACGTTTGTTGTGGATGGTCAGGGTGTTTACAGCAAATTGAAATTTGAGTCTGGGGTACATCGCGTGCAAAGAATTCCCAGTACTGAATCCGGTGGCCGGATTCATACCTCGGCAGCTACGGTTGCTGTGCTGCCTGAAGCAGAGGAAGTAGATGTCAGTATCAATGCCAACGATCTAAAAATTGACGTATATTGTGCAAGTGGTCCAGGCGGACAGTGTGTGAATACAACCCAATCTGCCGTTAGAATTACGCATATGCCCAGCGGATTAGTGGTTACCTGTCAGGATGAAAAATCACAGCATAAGAACAAAGCACAGGCTTTACGAGTGCTTCGTTCCCGGTTAAGTGAAAAGATTGAGGCGGAAAAAAACGAGGAAATGGCAGGTGCGCGAAGAAGTCAGGTTGGAAGCGGGGACAGAAGTGAACGGATTCGTACCTACAATTTCCCGCAGGGGCGTGTTAGCGATCACAGGATTAACCTTACCCTGCACAAGCTGGATCAAATTCTAGACGGGCAGATGAATGAAATCATTGATGCGCTGATGTCCAACGATCAGGCAGAACGATTGAAACAGGTGGATTAATTGGAACAATTCTGGAGAATTAAAGACCTTCTGGAATGGACGACCCGATATTTTCAAGAAAAAGGCGTGGAGGAAAGTCGTCTGGAGGCAGATATTCTTCTGGCTCATGTTTTGCAAAAGGATCGGGTCTATTTATATGCGAATTATGATCGGCCTGTTAATGCAGCGGAAAGAGCAGCTTTTCGTCAAATCATTCAACGCCGTGCAAAAAAGGAACCAGTTGCGTATATTCTGGGGCATAAAGAATTTATGTCTCTTGATTTCGTAGTTAGCCCTGCTGTGTTGATTCCCCGCCCAGATACCGAAAGAATGGTTGAAGTGGCGGTTGATATTGCACGCAATGAATCAGTCAGGCGAATTTGTGATGTTGGAACAGGCTCTGGTGTGATCGCGATCAGCCTAGCTAAAGAATTAGGACAAAACATTTGCGTTTATGCTGTGGACAGCTCTGAAGAAGCGTTGGATATTGCCAGACAAAATGCAGAACGTCATGGTGTAAGTGCAGAATTTATACATAGTGATTTATTGGAAAACCTGTCACGCAGTGACAAAATGGACATCATAGCGGCTAACTTGCCATATATTTCACACGCGATTTGGACGCAGCTGGATCCGGAAGTCCGTGATTATGAACCCAAACATGCGTTGGTTGCTGATTGTGATGGGCTGGAGTTGTATCGAAAGCTTATTCCCCAGGCACATGAATGTCTGCGTCCGGGGGGGACTTTGTTAATGGAGATTGACCCACGACAAGCAGAAGCTGCAAGAGCTATGATAACTGGGTTTGAGGATGTAAAAATTATTCAGGATTACGCCGGTCGCGATAGAATTGTCAGCGGCAGGAGGAAAATGGATGCATAAGACGAAGTATTTAAAGGTTCATCCACAACATCCGGAAAAGGCTTCTATTGATAGAGCTGCTGCGCTCATAAAAGCTGGGGAACTAGTGGCGTTTCCAACAGAAACGGTGTATGGCCTGGGGGCAGATGCGCTTAATGACAGTGCGGTTCAGAAGATCTTTACAGCCAAAGAAAGACCACAGGAGAGCCCATTACTCATACATGTGAGTCAACGGCAGCAGGTAGAAGGACTGGCGCTTGATATTCCGCCTATAGCGATACAGTTAATGGACCACTTCTGGCCAGGACCTTTATCCATCATATTGCCAGCAGCTCCAGTCGTACCGAGTTCAGTCAGAGGCGGAAAAAAAACGGTGGGTTTTCGCATGCCATCCCATCCAGTATCTATTGCTTTGATTCAAGCAGCAGGGCCCATTGCGGCTCCGAGCGCAAACCTTTATGGGCGTCCCAGTCCTACGAGTTCGCTGCATGTTCGGTCTGATCTGGACGGGCGGATCGCAGCCGTTTTGGATGCAGGGGAGACGGGTGGTGGGTTGGAATCGACCGTATTGGATTTGAGTGAAGGTCGTTGTAATCTCCTGCGCCAGGGTGGAATTCCGATTAAATGGATTCAGGATGAACTTGGTGCAGACGTCAGGGTGACCTTAGCAACGGGAATGAAAACAGCACCCTATAAAACTGCTGTTCAGGTGCTTATGTCCGAAAACGAAGAGGATTTTGGGGAGAAGTTACAAGCAATAAAAAAGAATAAGGCTTCGCTGGGATTGATTCATTTTACAATGGAGGCGCTCGGTGAATCCGAAAATCTACAACAATATACGCTGGACCTATCTGGACACGGAAGATCATTTTATGCCATCCTTCGAGATGCAGAACAAAAAGGAATACAGGTTTTGTTATGCAGACCTATAGAAGGTCAACGGGGAGAGATGTCTGCTGCGGTGGTTGATCGTATCACTAGGGCAGCCTCCGCATATGAAATAAAGGGGTTAGCAAAAAAGAATGATTGATCAATGGTTAACCATTATATTGGTATCCATCGTTCTGGGGGTAGATGCATTTTCTCTTTCGCTGGGAATGGGAATAAAAGGAGTATCCCGTAAATATGAAATTCGTTTTTCCGTATTAGTAGGACTTTTTCATGTAATTATGCCGCTCCTGGGATTGTATCTAGGACTTTCAGCCGGACGATTTTTGGGGGTATGGGCAGGTAGGTTGGGAGCCGTTATACTTGTCTATATAGGGGCTGATATGCTCCGCAAGGCGTATGCAACTACCAGGCAAAAAAAGTATTCTTTCAAGGAAGCAAGGCAGGTTCTTGACGAACAAACGGTGGTTCAGGAAAAAGTCACGAGCATGCTTCTATTGGTGACCTCCGTGAGTATGGATGCACTTACTATTGGTTTTAGTCTGGGAACATTTCAAACAGCGATTTACTATTCCGTTTTGCTTATGGGAACCGTGGCTGGGACAATGGCTTTTGTCGGGTTTAGAGGGGGACAGGTTTTTAGCCGAATGGTTGGAATTTCTGCTCAGTTTGCAGGGGGGATCATCCTTCTAGGTCTTGCAATAAAAATAATTATATAGTATTTTTTTAAATTAAATGTTGACTAATTAGAAATATTTCGAAAAATGTTGAATAAATATAAGTGCTTAAATCACAAATGTGTTACCTTTAATTTATAATTATTAATATATGATATTGTTAGTGTTGCGACAGGGAGGAAATGATATGAAAAAAATCCTGTTTGTATGTACGGGGAATACTTGCAGGAGCCCGATGGCGAAGGCGCTTTTTGAAAAAACTATACGAGACAATGGGTACAACAATGAGTTGCAGGTGTTTTCGGCAGGGATTTATGCAGGAAGAAATGAACCTGCATCAGATGAAGCTATTCTTGCGATGAGAGAATATGACATTGATCTTACCCAGCATAAAGCTACCGTTTTAACCAATCAGCTTGTGAGGAAATCGCATCTCATTCTAACGATGACAGGGCAGCAGGCTCAATTTATAAAAGAGCAGTTCCCGCAATATGCCCATGGGATTTATACCTTAAGTGGTTATACAAGCGATGTTCACGACGTGGTAGATCCATTTGGAAGAGGGATTAACCTGTATAGAGAAACAGCAAGGCAGTTGGACGGGTTAATCAAAAAGGTGCTAAATCGTTTACAAGCTGAATGATAATAACATAGATAAAAGATCAATAAATATAAGTATGAGGTGAAAATATGCAGATTGCCATGGGGTGTGACCATGCAGGGGTTGAAATAAAGAAGGAAATTGTCCAGTTGTTGCAGAATGAAGGACATGTTGTCATTGATTGTGGTACAGATACATCAGAATCGGTAGACTATCCAGATATAGCAGAAAAAGTTGCTGCCCAGGTAATGGACAAACAAATCAAAGGGATAATTATCTGCGGGACGGGCATAGGGATTTCTATTGCTGCCAACAAAGTATCAGGCATTCGAGCAGCCTTGTGTAATGATGTTTATACCGCTAGCCTAGCGCGTCAACATAATGATGCTAATATTGTAGCAGTGGGGGCACGGGTAACCGGGCCTGGTTTAATCCAGGCAATCATCCAAACCTTTCTTGAGACTAAATTTGAAGGGGGAAGGCATCAACGCAGAGTGGACAAAATAATGGCCCTTGAAAAACAAGGAAAGACAGATGACGGAATCTGAGCAATATTTGGTGTTAAAGGTTATAAATACCAAAGGAAAGACATATAAGGTATAATGGGATGAGCAAGATATATGAAACAAAACGACCTGATTGGGATGATTATTTTCTTGATTTGGCCGATCTGGTTGCCAGTCGGTCAACCTGTCTGCGACGTCATGTGGGAGCAGTTCTTGTAAAGAATGAAAGGATTATTTCCACAGGCTATAATGGTGCCCCGCGTGGTTTGAAGCATTGTTTGGAACTAGGATGCTTGAGAGAAGAAATGGGTATCCCTTCCGGGCAGCGCTATGAACTATGCCGAGGTGTCCATGCAGAACAGAATGCCATCATTAATGCGGCTTATTATGGTGTCTCAACGGAGGGATCGGTGCTGTACTGCACAAACCAGCCGTGTCTTATTTGTGCGCGCATGATCATCAACGCTGGGATTCAGCGGGTTGTCCATCGCGGTAATTTTGAGGACGAACTGGCGGTACAATTCATGCAAGAAGCAGGTATCAAATTATTGGAAATTCCTGATAGGAAGAAGGGGAATAAATGAAATCCAAGACATTGTCATTGCCTAGATTGAACCAGTTGAATCCGACGTTGGAATCGACGGCATTGAAACTCATGGAAGAAGCCGGGGAGTTAGCGCAGTGTATTGGTAAGTTTCGAGGGTTGAGTGGAGAACGGGTAAGTATGTCCCAAGAGGAAGTGGTCAACGAGATAGCCAAGGAACTGCTGGACGTTGCACAGACGGCAGTAACGATGATGTTTGTCATGGAGGAGGACTACCATATCAGTATTGATGAACTGCTTCAGGGACACTGGGATAAATTGGTGAATAAAGGATACGTAACCGAATAAAATGTCAACAAACTGTACACCAGGTCAAACAAGGTCTGGGTTGTTTGAAACATTGGAAAACGGTGGTTTGCCAGGATATTGTATATAAACCCAAATGGACATAATTGTAGTTGAACCGAAAATAGATAAAGAAAATTTTGTTGATTATTTGGTTTGGTTAGAGGTAAAGGCATTAATTTGTGAAAATAATAAATTTTTTCACAAATTAAAAGGATTTTACTTATCAACGTAGAATACATATTATGGAAGAATTTCCATTAAAAAGCCAGGAGGATCAAATGACAGACAAAAAGCAAAATTGGCCCAAGGCTTTAGCCAATGCAATAAATCTAGCAACTTCGGTTGCAATGGCTTTTGCTGTTGGCCTTCTGGGAGGGCAGTGGTTGGATGAAAAGTTTAATACTGCTCCTTGGCTAATGTTAATCGGTCTGATTTTTGCAGCGCTTACTTCGGGAAAAATGATGTGGGAACGATTAATGGATGATAATCGATCTGATGCCACTTACCAGAAGAAGGATAAGGAAGAGAACCCGTAAGGGCTATCTTTTATCAAAAAAGTTTAGGGATTTCATGGAAGACAAAAATTATTAATTTGGGAAGGAGGGAGAAAAGATGATGTTTGGATTCTGGGATGGTGTGTTTTTCAAGATAGGACCCATTCCGGTGGATCACTTGGTGGTAACCCAGTGGGGCATTGTAGCGGTTATTGGCCTGGTTGCCTTTTTTGCTACCCGCAATATGCAGATATGTCCCAGCGGATTGCAAAATGCTTTTGAAGCCATGATTGTGTGGACCTATGATTTCTTTACCCAGCTGATGGATAAAGAGCATGTGGCAAAGAGGTATGCTCCACTGCTCACGACATTCTTTTTGTTTATATTATTCTGTAACTATAGTGGATTAATACCAGGGGCTGCACATATTAAAGGCTTTCAGCCACCTACCAGTAACTGGAACGTAACCATTACGCTGGCATTGATCACAGTGTTTGCGGTACAAATTTCCGGATTTCAGGAACATGGCTTACACTATTTTGGACACTTTGTGAGCCCAAGTCCATTAATGTTGCCATTAAATCTGCTTGAGGAAATAACCCATCCACTGTCCCTGACCGTCCGTCTATTCGGAAACATATTTGGGGAAGAAATGATTATTGCTTACATGTTATTCCTTGTGCCATTCGTGGTGCCGTCAGCTTTGATGGCGTTGAGTGTCCTTCTGGGTGCGATCCAGGCGATCGTATTCACAATTCTTTCAGCAAGCTACATTGCTGCAGCAACAGGAGAGGGTCATTAAAAATTTATCATAGTTTCTCTGGGCAAGGAGCCCTTATTTATGAGATGAATGAAAGGAGAGGAAAAAATGGGTATCGCATTAGGAGCTGGTTTAGCCGTATCCATCGCTGGTCTTGGTGGTGGAGTTGGAATGGGTGTTGCTGGTGGCAAAGCGATTGAAGCTATCGCAAGACAACCTGAAGTAGGAGGGGATGTAAGAACCCTCATGTTCATTACTTTTGCCTTTATCGAAACCTTGACGATTTATGGTTTGCTGATTGCATTCATGTTAGTTGGGAAAATGTAATAAAAGTTAAGATTGACTTTCGTCATTGAGGGCGATAGAGCAAAGAATTTTTCATATATTAAAGGCGCTCTATCGCCCTGAATACTATCAGAAAGTGAGAGATTGGAGGTAGCGCATCCGTGATTAGGAACAGAAGGGTCTATTTAGCCGTCCTTTTTTTAAGTTTCATAATGGTAATGGGATTTGCCACCTTCTGCATGGCATCGGAACAGGCGTTGGATGCAGCTGTACCACCACCAGGTGGCACACCCCCTGCGTTTGGAAACTGGTATGTAATAGGGTGGTCAGCGGTAAACTTTTTTGTTCTGCTGGCTCTTTTGTACAAGTTTGCTTTTAATCCAATTAACGAAATGCTGGAACAGCGGGCAAACACCATTGAAAGTTCCATTAAGCATGCAGAAGAGGTAAAGGTTGAAGTTGACCAATTAAGAAAAGAAGCCCAGGCCAATCTGGTTGAATCCCGCAAGGAATCTCAGGATATTATTGGCCGGGCCACAAAGGCTGCCGACGAGGCCAAAAATGAGATCCTAGCAAAGGCTCAGGAAGAGGTTACGACCATGAAGAGCAAAGCTCTGAGTCAAATTGAAGCAGCGACTGAACAGGCGCAGATTGAGTTACGGGATACAGCAGCGGTTCTTGCCATTATGGCAGCGGAAAAGGTGCTGGGCAGAGCCATTACCGAGGAAGACCATAAGAATATGGTCAAAGAATTCATAAACGAAGCGGGCGATACATTATGTTAAACAAAAGCGTCGCTAGGCGCTATGCTGAAGCTTTTTTTGGCATTGCCCGAGAACAAAACAAGATTGACCAATACCAGACAGAACTGGAAACAGTTGTTCAAAGCATTCAAAACATTGATCAGCTTAAGGAATATTTTGCTCACCTTCTAATTCCCCCAAAGGAAAAGAAGGAAGTGGCCCAGAAAATTTTTGCTGAACAGATTTCCCCCATTACTTTGAACTTTATACTTATGATTATTGACAAAAAGCGGGAAACGTATATTGAACTGATTGTGAAAGAATATGTGGAAATGGCGGACGAATCGAGAAATATAAAAAAAGCAGAGTTGTTTGCAGCCACTGATGTGTCAGACGATGAATTGCAATCGCTGGCGCAAAAACTGTCTACAGCTTCGGGGAAAACAGTACAGTTAAAGCTTAGGGTTGACCCATCCCTTCTGGGGGGAATAAAGATTAGAATGGGCGATCAGATCATAGATGGCACTGTTACCAAGAAACTGGAAATGCTAAAAAATGAATTAAAACAGGCAAAGATAAGTTAATTCGATAGGGGTGAGCACAAAAATGAGTATTAGACCTGAAGAGATTAGCGCAATACTGAAAGAACAGATTGAGCGCTACCAATCGGAGGTCGAAGTCAGCAATGTTGGCTCAGTCATCTATGTTGGTGATGGTATTGCCCGAGTTTATGGATTGCAAGGAGCCATGGCTGGCGAGTTATTAGAATTTACTGGTGGAACCTATGGAATGGTTCTTAACCTGGAAGAAGATAATGTTGGTGCAGTGCTCCTGGGAGACTACCAACATATTAAAGAAGGGGACGTCGTAAAGGCGACCGGGAGAATCATGGAAGTACCAGCAGGTAAAGCAATGCTGGGACGAGTGGTTAATGCATTGGGTCAACCCTTTGATGGGAAGGGCCCGATTAACACTAATACTTTCCGTCCGGTTGAGAAAGTTGCCCACGGAGTTGTTACGCGTGCTTCGGTTAATACACCCATGCAGACAGGATTGAAGGCGATAGACTCGATGGTTCCTATTGGCCGTGGACAACGTGAGCTAATTATTGGGGATCGTCAGATTGGGAAGACTGCTATTGCTATAGATGCCATTATAAACCAGAGAGAAAAGAAAGACATGATCTGTGTATATGTTGGGATCGGGCAGAAACAATCTACCATTGCGGCAATTGCCTCCAAATTGGAAGAGATGGGCTGTATGGATTACACCATCATTGTTGCGGCGACCGCTTCGGAACCTGCACCACTGGTCTACCTGGCTCCTTATGCAGGGGTTGCTATGGCGGAAGAATTTATGGAGTCTGACAGCGCTGATGTCTTGATTGTTTACGATGACCTGTCCAAACATGCGGTGGCTTATCGTGAAATGTCACTACTGTTACGTCGTCCCCCTGGACGTGAAGCATATCCGGGAGACGTATTCTATCTTCACTCCCGTTTGCTGGAGAGAGCCTGCAAATTGAATGCAGACCATGGTGGAGGATCAATCACCGCACTGCCGATTATTGAAACTCAGGCAGGAGATGTTTCAGCTTATATCCCCACCAACGTTATTTCCATCACGGATGGACAGATTTACCTTGAAACAGACCTGTTTAATGCCGGACAACGACCTGCTATTAATGCAGGACTATCAGTTAGTCGAGTAGGGGGTTCTGCACAAACCAAAGCGATGAAATCTGTTGCAGGACAGCTGCGATTGGATCTTGCGCAGTACAGGGAACTGGCGGCTTTTGCCCAATTTGGATCTGAGCTGGATAAAGCGACCCTGGCAAGATTGACAAGAGGAGAACGAGTCACTGAGGTCCTGAAACAGGGACAATATCAACCGATGCTCGTCGAAGAACAGGTTGTATCTATATTCTCGGGTGTTAACGGTTATCTGGATGATATTGCCAAAGACAAGATAGGCGATTTCGAGATTGAATTCCTGAAATACATGCGTGGTACAAATGCTGATGTTCTGAAAACCATCAAAGAGGTAGGCAAGATAGATAATGAGACCGAAGCTAAACTGGTGAAGGCAATTGAAGAATTTAAGTCCACGTTTTCGGTTTAGGGTGGTGAAATAAATGGCAGGAGCAGGTGTAAGGGATTACAAAAGAAGAATACGCAGTGTTAAGAACACCCAGCAGATTACCAAGGCCATGAAAATGGTTGCTGCAGCCAAGCTGCGCCGTGCTCAGGAACGTGCTGAGGCTTCCAGACCATACACGGAAACCCTGCAGGGCACCCTGGCAAGACTCGCAGCGGTTTCCGCTGAAACAATAGAGCATCCTCTTCTGGAAAAAAGGGAAGATGTTCGTAAAGTTGGTTATGTAGTTGTTACGGGAGATCGAGGACTGTGTGGCGGCTATAACACGAACATTATCCGCGCTGCAAACGATGCCATAAAACACGACGAGAGAAGCGTGGAGGATGCCATCATTGCTGTTGGACGTAAAGCCAGGGACTTTTATCGTAAAAGAGGTAATCTGGAAGCAGAGTTTATTAATCTGGGTGATACCGTGAGTTATGCTGACGCGAAAGAGATCGCAGAATATATCATGAATTCCTATGAAAACGAGGAAGTGGATGAAGTGTATCTCGTTTATGCCCAGTTTGTGAATGCTTTGAGGCAGCTCCCCACTGTTACGAGGTTGTTGCCCATAGAAACACCGGAGCAGGAAGAAGTTACCGAAGAAACATATGTTGAGTATATATATGAACCCAGTGCCAAGGCCATTCTTGTAAATCTATTGCCAAGGTATGTAGGTAGCCAAGTTTACCATGTAATGCTGGAAAGTAAAGCCAGTGAGCAAGGGGCTAGAATGACGGCCATGGGCAATGCCACTGAAAATGCAGGGGAGATCATTGACAGTCTTACACTGGAAATGAATAAAGCCAGACAGCAGGCCATTACAGATGAATTACTGGATATTGTTGGTGGCGCCGAAGCTCTCAGTAAAGGAGGAAAGTAGAGGATGGCGAATCAAACATATGGAGAGGTGACCCAGGTAATAGGCGCGGTTGTAGATATTCGCTTTAAACCTAGCGAGTTGCCAGATCTGATGAACGCGATAACCATAAAATCGTCAGACCAGGAGGCCAACATACGTATAGCTGCGAATATAGATGTAACATTGGAAGCCATGCAGCTTCTTGGTAATGACACCGTTAGATGTGTTGCGTTGCAGCCGACTGATGGAATAATGAGAGGCATGAAGGCAGCTAATACCGGTGCTGCAATAAAAGTGCCGGTTGGAGATGGCTGTCTGGGGAGAATTCTAAATGTATTGGGACAGCCCGTTGATGAGGCTGGTCCGGTTGATGCAACCGATTATTGGGAAATTCATCGCAAGCCGCCCGCATTAGTCGATCAGCTCCCTGCAACAGAGATGCTGGAGACGGGTATTAAGGTGGCCGACTTAATCTGCCCGTATGTAAAGGGTGGAAAAATAGGACTCTTCGGCGGAGCCGGGGTTGGAAAAACCGTTATTATACAGGAATTGATCAGAAACATTGCTTATGAGCACGGTGGATATTCAGTATTCACAGGCGTTGGTGAACGTACCCGTGAAGGGAATGATCTCTGGGGAGAAATGACTGAATCCGGGGTTATTGAAAAAACCGCACTGATTTTCGGTCAGATGAACGAACCTCCAGGAGCTCGCCTGCGGGTAGGGTTAACCGGTCTGACAGTAGCAGAGTATTTCCGTGATGTGGGTGGGCAAGACGTGTTAATCTTCATTGATAACATTTTCCGTTTTGCGCAGGCAGGCAACGAAGTATCTGCGTTACTGGGACGTATGCCGTCCGCCGTTGGCTATCAACCAACACTGGCTACTGACATGGGGTTACTGCAGGAACGTATTACCAGTACACGGAAAGGATCTATCACATCAGCACAGGCCGTATATGTCCCTGCTGATGATCTGACAGACCCGGCACCGGCAACAACCTTTGCGCATTTGGATGCAACCACGGTGCTGTCTCGTGCCATTTCAGAATTAGGAATCTATCCGGCAGTGGACCCACTGGATTCAACTTCCCGTATTCTTGACCCACAGATCCTGGGAGCCAAGCATTATGCAACTGCTCGTGGCGTGCAGGCAATTTTGCAGCGCTACAAAGAGTTGCAGGATATTATTGCCATTCTAGGTATGGATGAGTTAAGTGATGAGGATAAACTAATCGTGACTCGTGCAAGAAAAATACAGCGCTTTCTTTCACAGCCGTTCCACGTTGCAGAACAATTCACGGGTTCGCCTGGAATCTATGTGCCCATTGCGGAAACTGTGGCTTCATTTGCACAGGTTCTGGAAGGGAAACATGATAATCTTCCGGAAGAAGCGTTTTACATGGTTGGGAGTATTGATACGGCGGCGGCGAAAGCGAAGAGATTGGGGGCGTAGTCTATGTCAGACAACACCTTCATGCTTGAAATTGTAACACCAGAACAAATCTTGCTTAAGGATGAAGTGCAGTTTGTTATAGTTCCTGAAATGAATGGGGAATTGGGTGTCTTGAAAAACCATGCTCCTTTGATTGCTGCGCTTAATACTGGCATATTACGTTATACAGATCCGGTTGGGGCGGTAAAGAAGATTGCTGTTAGTGGTGGCTTCATGGAAGTCATTTACAATGAAGCACGTGTTCTTGCCGAGACCGCTGAACATGGTGAAGATATTGATGTGCTGCGAGCCAAAGCTTCAAGGGAAAGAGCAGAAAAGCGATTGAGCCAGAAGGATGAAAAACTGAATTATTCAAGGGCTCAAATGTCTCTCCAAAGAGCGATTATCAGGTTAAAGGTTGCCAATGCATTGGAGGACAAGAGATAAACAGAAGGCCGGAAGAAAATTCTTCCGGCCTTTGTTACTACCAATAGAGAAAAGGTTCAAATTGTTGAACTTAAGGCGTATACTGTATATAAAGAGATATTTTGTAATTTGAGATGCCATTTACTCCAATGGGATTCAGGGTGTTAATTTCTTGTGGTTGAAGGCTCGGCAAAAAACCGAGTAAATCTAACTAAGGTGAGATTATGAATAAACATTAAGAGGTAATGAACATGGACAAAGCGAGTTTATTAAAGGGGTTAATCATTGCTGTATTAATCTATTACCTCATAAAAGGAATCCTATTTCTTCTCCTGTACCATGTGCTGGCTAAAGTTGAGGAAAGAGGCCTGGAAAGAGCGGCGAAAAACCGAAAGGCGATCGAAGAGATGCGTAGAAGGAGAAGTTGGTAGGGGTTTTATGAGATGAGAATTGTTGTGTCTTAATGGTTTATTCATGTCAAAATGAGGTGAAGAATGTGCAGAGCAAGTTTTTGTTACTCATTGCTCTTGTATTCGTTATAACGCTGGGTTTTAGTATTATGATCTGGAGACAGACCATACAAATTGAGAAAAAAGCAATGGTTGCCAAACAACGCCAGAAGGCGTACGAAAAAGAACTTCGCAAACAACTCTGGGAAGAGCGGCAGAAGACCCTAACGACAGAAGAATAAATTCTCATACCCGTTGAGCAATCAACGGGTATTTTATTCCCTAAAACGTCATATTAGATAGATAATGCGCAGTAAAGTTGGTCAGTTGGTCAGTTGGTTAGTTGGTTAGTTGGTTAGTTGGTCAGTTGGACAGTTGGAAAACTGAATAGGGTGTAGAATGGGACAAGCGGTGTCTGACCCCAACAATATTGGAACTCTGCGTATCTAGATAATTGGGTGGTAACGCTGCATGAAGGGAGCCAGGCTCCTA
>JAYEHK010000109.1:0-3032 GCA_034659475.1 Bacillota bacterium
ATACACTTACGGAAAAATAAAGTGCCGTATTCAACGACACATTCTTTTAGGTGCAAGCCTGGGTTATGGAATTTTAATTTGTTGCGTTTTTGTTATTACGGGTAATCTGAAATTGTCGCCTTACACCCACGGTACCCTCGTCTGTCCAGGCGTTTTTTGTCACAAATCACTACGATGTCCGGCTGAACCAACGACTGTATATCCTCGTCCTTTTCGTCTGCGGACGGCATTCTTACGTCAAAAGGAGCACCAAAAACCTCGCACGTCTTATCGACTAAATAGTTCGAGAACTGCCTCAATATCTCCCGTGAAATTCTTTGATGTTCCACCAAAGGCGCTGGACTCATCGAATAAGGAATCCCATCAATCAGCTCCCACCTTTCATCGTCTGACCAGCTCAGGTAGTCACCGTAATTATAAGGAACCTTTAGTTTACTGAAGGGAACAGACATCACATCAACCTCCTTCAAAACTCCATAAACCTAAAAACAAATGCTTTAATACAAGTATATGTAAACCATCGAGTCAACACAAGCTCGCTGGGATGACATCCAGATACACAAATCGACACAGGAGAAGCATCCCCTTGTGTTCTACATCAGGCACCGGGGGCCTTTTAGTTCCAATCAATATCTAAATGATTAACGGTATCTTTTTTAGCAATTTCTTTTTCTGCCTTTATCAGTCTTTCTCTTTCAGCAGTCGTTAATTTTGTAAAATCACTGTCCCATGCTAGAACCATTCTTTTAATTAATTTAAACGCAAGTTGCTGTTCATGATAACTTGGTGTCAGGCACGGGGCCCTTTTGGTTAAATCATCCATGGAACACAGCATCTACGTAGACAAAGAAGAGGAATAAAAGCAGGGGAACTTTTCCCCTGCCTTTATTCCTCCCTCGATAACTAAAAACCCACTGCTGTCATTCCAGCCGTGGGTTTTTTTCACTTTGTAAGTTAATAACTTAAGATCCAGCACCAATTAAACACTCAGCCACAAATCCAGACTTTCTTCAGCACATTGGCCAATCAAGGTAATAAACTTACTATAATCACCTGTCGTATGTGCCCAATCCAGACCATCATAATATTCAGGACGCATTTCTTTCTTGATAATCACAGGCGGAAAGCCTGCTTTCATCAAAGCAAAATTCAACAAAAGTCTGGCCGTTCTTCCATTCCCATCTACAAAGGGATGGATTTTTACAAACTCACCATGCAACATAGCAGCACGTTCAATCGGGTGAAATCGCTGCCATTCAGTGTTGTATCGTTCAATTAGTTTTTCCATTTGTTCTTTTATAAGAAAATGCTGCGGAGGTCGGTGCCGAGCACCACTGATAATAACATTTTCTGTTCTGTACACGCCTGCATTATCATCATTAATCCTTTTAAGAACCAACCGATGAATATTTTTTATGTCCCATTCTGACAGACCAGTGTTGTTTTTTACAAGTTCCTCTAAATAAACAATCGCATCCTTATGATTAATAACCTCCAGATGCTCATTCATTGTTTTTCCGCCAACAGTCATTCCCTCAAGCACAACCCTGGTTTCATATATCGTAAGCGTATTACCCTCAATAGCATTAGAGTTATACGTCCACTCCACAAGCATATTCTCCCACAGAGATTTGACAGTATGAACAGGCAGCGGACGCTTGTCATCAAGCTGCTTCTTTTTAAGGTTGATTTGTTCCAGCTTCATCACAGATACCTTCCTTTAAAATACTAGCTTCGCACATGCTTGTATTCCATTTTATTCCTTATACTTGCACATCATTATATTACACCCATTCCCTTACATCAAGCACAAAACCGCTGCTTGTTACAACAGCGGTTAACGACATCACAAACATTGTATATGCTTTTTCGCAAATAATTTAGTTGCTTAGGTTCCTGGCACGAGTTGTTTCTGGGCAGGCACCCCGTTATGCCATATTTCATAACGACTAAGATCAATTTCATCGGTCCAAGCAATGCCAAAGCCACCGCAGTCGACATGAACTAAGTTGAAAACTTCTTTATTCTTGAGCTTTTCAAATACCTCATACTTATCAAGTAATCTTTTTACGTTATATTCTTTTTTTGTATTATCATCAAATTCAACCAGTAATTTCAACTCTTCTAAAGGCTTAACATGAACAATTCTAGGTACTTTCATATTGATCACCCTCTCTATTCCAAAGGCTGCAATTTTCTAAACTGTTGAGTATTCCATATTTCCATTAGGTCATCTTGATGCATTTTTCCCCACTCTTGAATCAAAGCTTGAGCTTTCTTAGGAAGATCTCCTTCTATCATATCCAGTGTTCTAATATCAAATTCTCCAACATATTCACCATATATCGCATGAAAATGCGGTGGATTGTGTTCATTTCCAGCTAAAAACATCTTAATTATTATTCCATAAAATCTAGCTATTTCCGGCATTCAAAACGTCCCCTTCTCTATATTTTGATTTTAGCATTCCGAGGGTATTCGTTCAACTCATTCCGATAGGCAGATGGTTTCCGATCAGACAGAAAAAAGACTTAACGCGGGAAACCTGTCTCCCCGTTAGGCCTTTGGTTAATCAGTTACCCAGTCCTTGAATAATCCAGTCCTTGAATAATCAGAATATTGCAAAACTTGATAAGTTGGTGATAAGTTGGTGTCAGGCACGGGGCCTTAGGGCTTAAGCAAATCAAGCGTAACCATCATATTAAATAAACTGTTATCGGAAGGCAAAATAAAACAAGAAGGTAACGCAAGGAATACTATTTATAGATTAAAAAACTAGGTTCGATGATAACTTGGTGTCAGGCACGGGGCCCACGCCGGCGGGCGGCTAACCTTACCGGACGGGATTTCCACCCGTTATATGATACAACCTTGCTCGGCAGCACTGCCTGGCACTAGTGCATTAGGCATATTTTTTCCTTATATGGATTTTTATCAAATATTATTGATATTTTTGACATTATTATATATTATTATAATATTATATATTATTATAATATTATATATTATTATAATATAATATTAGTTCGGTT
>JAYEHK010000110.1:0-14371 GCA_034659475.1 Bacillota bacterium
CTAACCAACTAACCAACTAACCAACTAACCAACTAACCAACTAACCAACTAACCAACTAACCAACTAACCAACTAACCAACTTTATTGCGCTTTTGCATAATTATAATGATGAAAGCAAACATTTGGAGTAGAATAGTAAAATGAATCGATAGAGATAAATTTGTATTTGAGGTGTCATAACAATGAAACTATGGAGTGGACGATTTACCAGGCAAACAGATAAATTAACCGAGGATTTTAATGCATCGATTGCTTTTGATCAGCGTATGTACCGGCAGGATATTCGTGGAAGCAAAGCCCACGCTGCCATGCTTGCCAAACAGGGAATCCTTACGGAAGACGAATGCGATCTGATTATATCCGGTTTGGAGCAGGTTCAAAAGGATCTGGAAGAGGGAAGGCTCGAATTCACCGTAGAAGCTGAAGATGTGCATATGAACATTGAAACCTTTTTAACCGCCAGAATCGGAGAAGTGGGCAAGAAATTGCATACCGCACGGAGCAGAAACGATCAGGTTGCCCTGGATATCAGGTTGTATCTGCGTGATGAAGTATTTGAGATTCGTGAGTTGTTACTGGCATTGGAGAGTACTTTAGTTGAACTGGCCAATGAACATGTTGCCACCATTATGCCTGGCTATACCCATCTGCAAAAAGCACAGCCCATCACCCTTGCCCATCATTTCATGGCCTATTTTGAGATGTTTCGCCGAGATCTGGAACGCCTGGACGACGGAATGAAGCGGTTACAATACATGCCCCTGGGTTCCGGAGCTCTGGCTGCCACCGGTTTTCCTCTGGATCGCGAATATGTAAAAGATCAGTTGGGATTTGAGCAGATTACCCGCAACAGTCTGGACGGTGTCAGCGATCGGGATTTTGCACTCGAATTCTGTTCCTTTGCCAGCATTCTGATGATGCATCTATCACGTTTTTCCGAAGAGATCATTCTGTGGTCCAGTGGAGAGTTTGCCTTTATCGATCTGGATGATGCCTATTCCACCGGTTCAAGCATCATGCCGCAGAAGAAAAATCCTGATCTGGCTGAACTGGTTCGCGGCAAAACCGGTCGGGTTTACGGAGATCTCATGACCCTATTGACCCTGATGAAAGCCCTGCCGCTGGCCTATAACAAAGATATGCAGGAAGACAAGGAAGCGCTTTTCGATGCAGTAGATACCGTGAAGAAATCACTGATGGTTTTTTCGCCTATGCTGAGAACGGCTACCTTTAACACCGCCCAAATGGCCAAAGGAGCCCGGGGAGGTTTCACCAACGCTACGGATCTGGCGGACTATCTGGTTGGTAAAGGAATCCCTTTCAGAGATGCCCATGCCATTGTAGGAAAAGCAGTGCTGTATTGCATTGAAAACAGCAAAGTCCTAGAGGAACTAGACATGGAAACCTTCAAGAGTTTTTCGGAGCAGATTGAAGAGGATGTGTATCAGGACCTGGATGTTTTAACCTGTGTATCCAAACGAAAAGTTGCTGGAGGACCTTCACCCGAGGCAGAAGAAAAGGCTTTACAGGAGGCAGCTGAATGGATAGGGAGGATGAAAAATGTTTATAAGTAAATTTGAATCGGTGGATGGTAACCCCAATGCGCAGCAGGTAGAAGATTGGGCAGAAGAGTTTTTTCATAATCTGCTGACGGTAATGAATACATTTTTTTCCTATGTAGAGGTAGCTGAAGCGGTGGAAAGAATGTCTGCCATTCCTTTTGGAGATGTTATAAGAGAACAATTAGAGGGAGAGAGCGATAAGATAATAGAGATCGCTATCAATAAGGTCGATGAACTCCTTGAAATGGAACTGGAATTCATGCGTGCCTACGTAGAAGAAAAATAGTTTGTGGAAAACAGGGATGACACAGGGGGACGGTCTTGGTGTGTCTTTTTTAAGCTGTTATTTAAAATTAACTAATATCTTATCTGAAAAATGACACACCAAGACCGTCCCCCTGTGTCATTCTAATAGATGAAGGGAGAACCAAATGGAAAAATGTAATCTTTGCAGTAAGCTTTATCCTGTATCTGCATTAAAGACCATGGTTCAAATCATGGGTCGCAAAGCCTATCTGCAAAAGGTTTGTCCATCCTGCCAGGCCATCGCAGCGAACAATCCTAACTATTACTATCTGGAAAACATAAAATAAACCAAAGCCCGGCATCAGCCGGGCTTTATTTATCGCACAACTTCGCAATAGACAGATTATGCGACACAAAGTTGGTCAGTTGGTTAGTTGGTTAGTTGGAAAACTGAATAGGGTGTAGAATGGGGCAAGCGGTATCTGACCCCGGGACTCTGCGTATCTAGATAATTGGGTGGTAACGCTGCATGAAGGGAGCCAGGCTCCTAACTTATTCGCAATACGTAATGGAAACCAAATTTATTTTCTGAATAAGTTAAGAGCCTAGCACCTTTTTTGCCTTTGGAGTCTGTTTCCGTTCTCACACTGATCCGCTTCGCGGCAGGGATTAACCTAGCTTTGGTTAGGGGTTAGGGGTAAGGGGTTAAGAGTTAGGGGGTTAGACGCTTCGCGTCAAACATTTTCCTCCCTCCTTACTCCTTATTGAAATAGTCTGCCGTGTAAGAGGAGGAGATTATATTGACATCCCTTCTGACCCGTTCCAACTGTCCAACTGACCAACTGTCCAACTAACCAACTAACCAACTGTCCAGCTAACCAACTAACCAACTAACCAACTAACCAACTAACCAACTTTATGTCGCATAATCTGTCTAATCCGCAATTCACTCACTGAACAAAACAATACGATCCTCAACTATTTATGCTAAAATATTACCTAAATAACATAAAAGGAATAGGGGGTCTTGCTTTTTGAGCGCAAAATTTTCGTATAAAACCAGGGATGCGAGATTCATCCTGAAGGAATGGCTGCCGATTGATCAGATCTTTGCGTATGAAAAATACAGGGACTATTATCACGTAGAAGATATCGACAATTTGCTGGAACAGATGCGCAAAATTACGGCCAATATTGTGGCACCAACCAATGATGACGGAGAAGAGCATCATCCTCGTCTGGAAAACGGTCGCGTTGTAGGACCGCCTTCTTGGTCAAAGGTGTTTAAGTATTACCAGGAAAACGGCTGGGGAACCAGTAATTTTGACGAAAATACAGAGGGTACGATGCCCCAGGTGGTATATTGCTTTTTGGCTGAAATGATCTGTGCCGCCAGCCCCGCATTCGTTTATTACCCTGCCCTGACGACCGGTGCCGCCAAGGTCATTCAGCATTTTGGCAGTGATAAACTAAAGTCAACCTTCCTGCCAGATATGATGAACGGAAACTGGCAGGGGTGTATGTGCATCACCGAGCCTGCAGCAGGTACAGATGTAGGAGATTCTATCACCAAAGCGTATCCTACCGAAGAGGATGGTATTTATCGCATCAAAGGAAGCAAGATCTTCATAAGTGCAGGCGATGGAGACCATGCGGACAATTTCATTTACTTGACCCTCGCTAGAGCAGAGGGTGCGAAGCTTGGCACCAAGGGGCTGTCCCTGTTTGTTGTGCCACGCTTCTGGGTTAACCCGGATGGCAGTCTCGAACCAAACGATGTGGCAACAACCGGCATAGAACAAAAGATTGGCATACGCGGTTGTCCAACGGTGACACTATCCTATGGAGACAATGATGGCTGCCGGGGATATGTGGTGGGAGAAGGGCCTGATGCAGAAGGAAACGCTCAGGGCATGATGCAGATGTTTGAGATGATGAATGGCAAACGAATCGAATCCGGCTTGACCTCAACCGGCATTACCGCCAATGAATATTGGAACGTGGCTGAATATTGTCAGGATCGCATACAGGGCAGACCTTTTAATGACCCACGGGGTGAGAGAATACCGATTATTGAGCATACAGATATCAAACGAACCCTGCTTTTAAATAAAGCGACGACAGAGGCATGCCGGGCACTCGTATCAACGGCCTATTTTTATCTGGATATGAGTGAACTTGATCCCGACCCCGAACGTCGTAAATGGGCATCCAATCGGGCTGCATGCCTGACGCCCATTTGTAAAGCCTATCCCAGTGATGAAGCGTGGACTCTCATGTGTGAATCCATCCAGGCCTATGGTGGCTATGGATTTACCGAGGAATACCCGGCAGCCAGAGCCGTGCGGGACTCCAAGATCAATTCTATTTACGAAGGTACCAACTATGTACAATCCATGGACTTGATCGGTCGTAAATGGATGCTAGCAAAAGGGTCCTCATTTAACGAAATGTTAACCGAAATAGAAACCAGCATTTCCCAGGAGTCAGGACTGCACGCTTCACTGAAAGATTCATTTGATAAACTTGAAAGAGCGTTGAAAGCATACCGAGAGATTCAGATGACAGTGGCCGGGTGGGCTAAAGAAGGACATTTTGATCGTGTTCCAGCGTATTCCAGAAGAATTTTGACAGCCTCGGGACAGTTGTTCGGAGCCTATTATCTGCTGCAGCAAGCTGTCATTGTCTGTAATCAACTGGAAAACATGGATGAAACCCACTATGACTACTATTTCTATTACGGCAAGGTCTTATCGGCAAGGTTTTACAGTCACAATATCCTCCCAAATGTGTGGGCCGTGGCAGAAACATTACAGGAAAAAGACGACTGTATACTGGAAGCACCACCCCAAATCTTCTTCTTCTAATCCACGGTAAGGAATCGAAAATCATATATTCCCGTAGTACTCTGGCAGTCATCACAAACGCGTTGCCAGGGTACTACTTTTTAACCACATGACACAACCATCGATGAAAATAGGCGAAGGGAGTCTGGCTCGGGTTAAGATTATGTCTCAACTTCAACGTTAGACCCATTATAAAAAAACAGCGTAAATCATAAAAATCATAGTAATCTGCGTCTATTCAATCTATTTTCAAATTAACCACCCATGGCTGCAGGCCACAACCACCTATGAAAATTGGTTAGGAGTGAGGAGTTAGGGGTTAGTCGCTATGCGCCAGGCATTGCCCTTACTCCTCACCCCTGACCCCTTACAAAAAAAGGTCTGCGTAAGTCCAAAAAGTCCGCGTCTATTTTCTAATTAACCTCACTTCAACGTTCCAACTGTCCAACTAACCAACTTTCCAACTAATAATTCCGCTTATATTCAATCTATTTTCTAATTAATATCTTCCTCCATATTGACCAACATGTAGCATAGCAATATAATGATATATATCAAGATGATATATGGAGAAAATAATGGCAAATAACACTATTGTAGAAAACATTATCCTCGGATGTCTTGCCAAGCAACCGATGAGCGGATATGAAATCAAGCAAGTTATCACTAACAGTACAGGCCTTTTTTATAATGCATCCTATGGCAGCATTTATCCAACCCTGAAAAAGCATGAGGAGAGTGGCTGGGTGACTTCAAAAGAAGTTGTAGAAAAGGGTCGATATAAAAAAATTTATGAAATTACCGAAGAGGGGCACAGGGAATTTATGGAATGGATGCATCAATCATCAAAGCCCATCACCATAAAATACGAAATGCTCGTACACCTGTTCTATTTCCAAAATCTCACCCCGAATGAACGCATTGATCAGGTGGGCAAACATATTGAAGAACTCAAGGCTTTTCAGGACCAATTACGCACCATCGAACGCTTTGCCCAGGAACTCGGTGACCCTTACCAGCAATTAACCCTGCAATGGGGAGAAGATTTCTACACCTTCCTCATTGATTGGTACGAAAAACTACTAACCCGTTTAAAATCAGAAGGAGAGGAGGCATAAAATCATACCAGCAAACAACCTGCGCAGTAGACAGATTATGCGTCATAAAGTTGGTTAGTTGGTTAGTTGGTTAGTTGGTTAGTTGGTTAGTTGGACAGTTGGACAGTTGGTCAGTTGGAAAGTTGGAACGGTTCAGAAGGGATGTCAATATAAACTCTTCCTCTTACACGGCAGACTATTTCAATAAGGAGTGAGGAGTTAGGAGTTAGGGGTGAGGGGTGAGGGGTGAGGAAAATGTTTGACGCGAAGCGTCTAACCCCCTAACTCTTAACCCCTAACCCCTAACCCCTTACCAAAGCTAGGTTATTCTCCCCCGCGGAGCGGATCAGCGTGAGAACGGAAACAGACTCCAAAAGCAAAAAAGGTGCTAGGCTTTTAACTTATTCAGAAAACATAATTGGTTTCCATTACGTATTGCGAATAAGTTAGGAGCCTGGCTCCCTTCATGCAGCGTTACCACCCAATGATCTAGATACGCAAAGTTCCAATATTGTTGGGGTCAGACACCGCTTGTCCCATTCTACACCCTATTCAGTTTTCCAACTAACCAACTAACCAACTAACCAACTGACCAACTAACCAACTAACCAACTAACCAACTGTCCAACTGACCAACTAACCAACTAACCAACTGTCCAACTAACCAACTAACCAACTAACCAACTAACCAACTAACCAACTTTATGACGCATTATCTGTCTACCGCGAAAACCAAATCACAAAAATAATAAAGGGGGATTTACGAATGAAAACAAAGATTACTGAAATGTTGGGAATCAAGTATCCGATTATCTGTGGAGGAATGCTCTGGCTGAGCAAACCGGAACTCTGTGCTGCCATATCCAATGCGGGCGGTCTGGGCAATGTGACTGCAGGTAACTATGACACCGGAGAAGAACTGCGGGCCGCTTTGAAAAAGACCAAAGAGCTGACTGACAAACCTTTTGGGGTCAACATTACCATTATGCCATCTTTCAGAATTACCCCGGAAACCTATGATGATTATTTTCGGGTTTGCTGTGAAGAAGGGGTGACAGCCATTGAAGTATCCGGGGCACCTGCGAAAAAGTATCTCGACATGGTGCACGAAGCAGGCGTAAAGATTTTCCACAAAGTCGGATCTGTCCGTCATGCCCTTAATATTGATAAATACGGTTATGATGGCATCTTTGCGGCTGGGATTGAAGAAGGCGGACATCCACTCAACGATGATGTAACAACCATGGTATTAACCCCGCGTATTGCTGAATCCGTAAGCATTCCGGTCGTGACAACCGGCGGAATTACTGACGGGAGAGGCTTGGCTGCTGCCCTTAGTCTCGGCGCAGAAGGTGTCATGATGGCGACCCGTTTTATTAATACCAAGGAATGTCAGGTTCATCAAAATATCCAGGAAGAACTTATTCGTCGTCAGGAACAGGACACTACATTAATCTGCAAGACATTGAATCTACAGGGCCGTGCATTGAAAAATGACCTGGTTCAGCAGGTCCTGGATATCGAGGCAGAAGGGACAGAATTAGATCGTATCTTTCCTCTGATCACCGGACAGAAAGTCAAAGCAGCCTGGACCAACGGAGATGTTGATGGAGCTGCATTCATGGTTGGACAGTCAGTAGGCCTGATCAAAGACGTACTCACCTGTCAGGAACTCCTGGATGGAATGGTTGCAGACGCAGAAAATATCCTTCGTAAACAGATTGCTCGCTTTGAATAAGGTAACTTAAACAAAGGATAAGGAGGGATTTCATGACGGATTATGATGTTGTCGTTATTGGTGCAGGGAATGGCGGTTTAACAGCAGCGGCCACCCTAGCACAGAGCGGTTTACAGGTATTGCTCCTGGAAAAACATAATATCCCTGGGGGTTGTGCCACCAGTTTTCGCAGGGGTCGGTTTGAATTTGAAGTTGCTCTCCACCAGTTGAGTGGAATGGGGACCCCCGAAAGGCCAGGACCTTTAAGAAAAATACTTCAAAAGCTTCAGGTAGAACAAGAAATCGAATGGGTGCAGATGGATAAGTTATATCGGTTGCTGCTACCAGGTGAACTGGATATTACCCTGGAGGCTGACCGCAGTAAAGCCATCGCTACCCTTCAGGAACGTTTTCCGGAGGAAAAAGAATCCATAGCGAAGTTCTACGATATTTGCTATCAGTTTATCATTGAGGCCGTTACTGTCTCACGATTGAAAGATGATGTGAAGCCGGAAGAATACCCGATATATTTTAAATATGCGTTGAAAAATGCCCAGGAAGTGCTGGATGAGTTTTTCAAAGATCCATTATTACAATCCTCGCTTGGAGTCTACTGGGGATTTATGGGGCTTCCGCCCAAGCGGTTACCCTTTAGCCTCTTGGCAGGAAATATTTTTGTCTACATGGAATTCAAACCCTTTCATATGAAGGGTGGATCACAGGCCATGTCTAACGCTCTGGTCAATCAGATTCTTGTTCATGGTTCTGAGGTGCGATTTAACTGTGCAGCCGAGAAAATTCTGGTCCAGGATGGAAAAATCTGCGGTGTTCGTACGGCAGATGGAGAAGATATTCATTGTTCCTATGTGGTGTCCAATGCATCCACGATTGATACCTATGTAAACCTGATGGATCCCGAAGACGTTCCAGCGAAGCAGTTGGAAATACTAGGGGGAAGCAGCATCGGAGTTTCCGCCATGGCCATATTTATTGGCTTGGACTGTGAACCCCAAGAGGTTGGTATTCACGAGTCCACGAACATGATCTATGCCAGTGCAGATGCGGAAAAAGCCTTTGCCGGCAGCCGAAAACTGACGGTAGAGGACGACGGATTGATCCTCACCTGCTACACCATTGACGATCCCAGCTTTTCACCGCCAGGCACCAGTCAGGTGGTCATCGTCGATCTGAAATATGCCGAACCATGGATGGAGCTGTCTCCTGAACAATATAACGAAACCAAATACCGCATGGCAGATCAGATCCTGGAAAGGGTAGAAAAAATGTTTCCCGGTTTGCGGGAACACATCGAAGAGATTGAGGTCTCTACGCCCCTCACCTACATGCGTTATCTAGGACATCCCGGGGGTGCCTTCTATGGATTTGATCAGTATAACAAAGATTCATCAATGTTTGTTTCTCCAACGTCTCCTGTGGAAGGTCTCTATTTTGCGGGTACATGGGTAGGAACCTGTGGATTTGAACCAACCTTAACTTCCGGTTATAAGGCAGCAAGAGCGATCTTGAGAAACCAGCAAAAGGGGGCGACAAAATGAAAGATCTCAGGGAATACATAGAGGGATACCAGGATATACAAAAAGAAATTGAGATCAGTCGTAAATACGGAACAGATTATGCTTCCCAGAGAGGCAAACAGGCGGAAATTATCAATCGGATTCATCCAGCCCAGCTTACACTGGAGGTATCCGCGATTATTGAAGAAACCAGCTCATGTAAGACCCTGCGGCTTGTATCCCCAAATGGTTATCTGCCACCATTCCAGGCAGGCCAGTATATCAACCTCTTTGTAGAAATCGATGGAGTGCGCACCAGTCGTCCCTACAGCATATCATCCTCTCCTCGGCAAAGGGCGTATTATGATATCACGGTACGTAGAATTGAAACCGGGTTTGTGTCCGATTATTTGCTCGACAATGTTCGGGCGGGGGATCAGTTTATCAGCAGTGGTCCAGCTGGCAATTTCTATTACAATCCGCTTTACCATGGCAAGGACCTGGTGCTTCTGGCCGGTGGCAGCGGGGTAACCCCCTTTATGAGTATGATCCGTGAGGCGGTGGATGCTGGCCTGGATCGAAATATCCATCTCATCTATGGGAGTCGAACCGAGGATGATGTTCTATTTTATGAAGAGTTAAAAACCTTAGCTGAACGTTCCAAACGATTTACCTTTGATCTGGTTCTCTCCGAACCGTCCTCCTCCTTTATAGGATATAAAGGACTGATCGGTGCTGAATTGATTAACCAACTAGTCGAATCAACCAATGCAAAATTTTACTATATTTGTGGGCCACAGCAGATGTATGAATACTGTGAAGCCGAGCTGCAAAGTATGGGTATACCTGCCAGAAAAATTCGCCGCGAAATGTTTGGCACTGCGACAGATATTACCAAAGAAGCCGGATGGCCAGCAGACCTGGATCCAGATCAAGAATTCAGCGTGATCGTCAAAGGCAAAAAGACCATCTCTGCCAAAGCCGGTGAACCGTTACTGATCGCGCTGGAAAGAGCTGGCATTCTCGTTCCTGTATGTTGCCGTTCTGGAGAATGCAGCCTCTGCAGAGTGAAACTTCTATCCGGAACAGTATTTCAACCACGGGGTGTGCTAATCAGGGAATCTGATAGGAAATATGGCTATATTCACTCTTGCAAAGCATATCCACTGGAAAATATGGAAATAAGCTTATGATCAAAACAGGACCCTCTATAATAGAGGGTCCTGTATAATGGTGACAGGAAAGGTTGAATCTTCATGCTCAATACTTGACACCGCATCTATGAAATGTTTAATATGAATATATTGGAGGTGGTATTATGTCATTGCAGCATGCGATTTTGGGATTGCTTACCTACGAATCCATGAGTGGCTATGATTTGAAATCTTTTCTGGATAATTCTATTAATTTCTTTTGGACAGCCCAGCTAAGCCAGATTTATAGAGATCTAGGAAGTTTGGAGAGCAAAGGGTATGTTACTTACCATATAGAAAAACAAGAAGGGCGTCCGGATCGAAAAGTCTATAGTATTAATGAAGAGGGACGTGGGGCTTTTACCAAATGGTTGGAAAAGTTTCCGCCGACGCTCAGTTCGGCAGTTAGGGATGAATTTGCTGTGCGGATCTTTTTTGGTTCCCGCATATCACAGGACGAAATGAGTTTTCAGTTAAAACGATTCAAAAAGGAAAAAGAAGAAGAACTTAAATCATTTGTCTATGTGAACAAAATTGTTGAGAAGTATTCTCAGACGTTAGGGGCTCCACAGGAAGAATTCTACTGGAAGCTTTTGTTGAAAAGAAGTTACATGGTGACCAATAGCCTGATAGAATGGGCGGACGAAAGTATACAAATGATTGAAAACAGCCAAATACCCACTTCTAACCAAGAAAACGAGACTGTTTCTTAACGTTTGTTTATTTTGCTAACTTTTGTTTTTTATCGGTATAGCAAAAGCAAGAAATCCAAACAAAAGTTTAGAACCCCCTGAAAAGACCAATAGGCCTGTATTTAAAAAGGTTTTGTTTAAAGCAAAAAAAAAGAGCCACAAAGGCTCTTTTTTTAATGTACAGCCAATTATGATTAAAATCCTGTCTGCGAAAGTCCAGAAAGTCCGCGTAGTCCGCGTCTATTCAAAGTCTATTTTCTACCTAACACCCCTTAAACGCAGCCTTGCGGTTCTCCAGGAAAGCCCCCATGCCTTCCTTCTGGTCTTCCGAGGAGAAGAGCATTGACCAAGCAATTTGTTCGGCCCGGCTGCCCTCTTTTATGCCCATACTCATTGAATTGTTAATTGATTGTTTGGCTTCTCTTATTGCTAGAGGGCCCTTTTTAGTAAACTTGCGGGCCATTTTCTTCGCAGCATCCATCACTTCATCAGCAGGAACGACCTGATTGACCATACCCATTTCATAAGCCTTAGCCGCATCGAAGAATTCTCCAGTCATGACATACTGTTTAGCGCGACAGAGGGAAACATTCCGTGGCATCCTTTGTGTTCCCCCTGCACCAGGGAAGATGCCGATGTTAATTTCAGGGAATCCCAATGTGCAATTATCTGCCATAATGTGAATGTCACAGGCCAGAATAACTTCCAGGCCCCCTCCCAGAGCCAGGCCGCGTACAGCAGCAATAGTAGGTTTATGATTGTCCTCAATCGCAAAGACGGTCTGATGGACCTTGTCCAGAAAATCGCGGGCCTGAAAAGCATTATACCCGGCTACTGCCTTCAGGTCTGCACCAGCGGCAAAGGCCTGTTCGTTACCGCAGATAATGATAGACCGAACTTCAGGATCTGTGTTGTAGGCGCAAAGAGCGTCGTATGCCTCATCCAGAAGTTTTGTGTTAACAGCGTTAAAAGCTTTTGGTCTGTTAAACTGCAGGTAACCAATGCCATCTTCTACCCATGCCAATATGGTTTCATAATTAACTCCCCGATACAATTCATGTTCCATGTTACTACCTCCCCCTTAAAACTATGGTAATATTATTATGTAATGTAAAAATATAACATTACATAATAATATTACCATAGTTTATCAGAGAGAGTATTAAAAATTAATATAAATTTACATCCATTTGGTAAAAGGGAAAAGTAGTAAATAAAAAAACACCGAAGAAAACATCTTCGGTGTTTTTAGCTCGATAAATCCTAATACAGCATATATCCGTAATCATAAAAACCTTTGTTGGTTTTTCTCCCCAGTTTTCCTTCCTCAACCATTGTTTTCAGAAGGTTAGACGGACGGTATCTTTGATCGTCCAGTTCCTGAAGAAAATACTCGGCTACGTGAAGCACCACGTCAACACCGATCAAATCAGCTAATGCCAGTGGTCCCATAGGCATATTAGTTCCCAGTTTAATGGCCTTGTCGATCTGTTCAGCCGACGCAACGCCTTCTTCCAGCAAAAGTGAAGCCTCGTTGATATATGGGACAATCAGACGGTTAACGATAAACCCAGGGGTTTCTTTTACGATGACCGGTTCTTTGCCCATCGTCCATGCAAGTTCTTCTGCGATGGTAACGGTAGCAGGAGCAGTTAGAGCACCTGGAACGACTTCAATCAGTTTCATCATGGATACCGGATTGAAGAAATGCATACCGATTACTTGCTCGGGTCTACCACTGGAAACGGCTATTTCAGTAATGCTGAGCGCCGAAGTATTACTGGCCAGAATAGCTTCTGGTTTACAAATCCCACCCAGCTGTTGGAAGATCTGCTGTTTAAGCTTTAGATCCTCGTGAACTGCTTCAAAAACTACATCACAATCTTTCAAATCAGCGAGCTCTGTACTTGTCGTGATCATTGTGTTAAAACGGTTCACCTCGTCATTGGTTCTCACACCTTTTCCAACCGCTTTTTTCCACATCTTGTTTACGACCTTGAAGGCTTTGTTAACGGTATTCTGATCAACGTCTATCATGACCACAGTATACCCTGCCTCTACACACACCTGCACAATACCAGCGCCAATGACTCCAGTTCCAAGTACTCCAACGTTCTTTACTGTCATAACCTAAATCCTCCTCAACATATTACTTATCAAGACGACAGGATAATTGCTCCAGTCAATCTATATATCTAATAATTAATTAATTACATTTAAAATTGGGTTTTCTCTTTTCAACAAAGGCTTTCATACCTTCTTTTTGATCTTCGGTAGAAAAACACAGACCGAACATGTCCACTTCAATCGTCATTGCGGTGTCGATGTCCGTTTGCATGCCTTTACCGATTTCATGTTTACACATGCGAACCGCAATAGGCGCAGCGGCCATAATCTTGCCAGCCAATTTCCTTGCTTCATCCATCAGGGTATCAGATGAATATACATGATTGATAAGCCCGATACGATAAGCTTCGTCTGCTTTGATATTGCCACCGGTATAGATCAATTCCTTGGCTCTGCCCTCACCAATCAGACGGGGCAGGCGCTGGGTTCCACCATAGCCAGGGGTGATACCGATTTTAGACTCGGGTTGACCAAACAGAGCATTCTCAGAAGCCAAACGGATATCACAGGCCATTGCCAGTTCGCATCCACCACCCAGTGCAAAACCATTCACTGCAGCAATCGTTGGTTTTTCCATCAGTTCGAGTTCTCTAAAGACCTCCTGACCCAGTTTTGAAAATGCTCGACCTTCCATAGGTCCAAAATTCATCATGTAAGCAATGTCTGCACCAGCTACAAAAGCCTTGTCCCCAGACCCGGTGACGATGAGTGCATAAAGGTTATCATCAGCGGCAACATCCTTTACTGCTTCTCGGATTTCTTCCAGGGTGTCTTTGTTCAGAGCATTCATTGCCTTGGGGCGATTCACAGTCAGAATTGCCAGAGCTCCCTCTTTTTCTAGAATAATGTTTTCAAACGCCATCACTAGTCCCTCCAAATATTTTTATTTTACCCCTTTTCTTCTAAACCTTTCCCCATATCCTATTAAAAATGCTTTTTACGGCTAATCATCCGCTTGTTACACATAAAAAGCATGCCGTAACCATTATATGGATAAACAGTCTGTCTCCAAGTTTCAGAAGAGCAGGAAATGTACAAATATATATATTTTGTCTTTGTAAAACAAATGTCGAACCTTCACTACTGTACATTATACAATATCTTAACCGATTTCCAATGATATTTTCAAACCAGATTGTGCATTTAGTAACAAATTTCGAACCAGGTTTCTGCGCAATAGATAGATGATGCGACGTAAAGTTGGTTGGTTAGTTGGTTAGTTGGTTAGTTGGTTAGTTGGACAGTTGGACAGTTGGTTAGTTGGTTAGTTGGTTAGTTGGAAAACTGAATAGGGTGTAGAATGGGACAAGCGGTGTCTGACCCCAACAATATTGGAACTCTGCGTATCTAGATAATTGGGTGGTAACGCTGCATGA
>JAYEHK010000111.1:0-2915 GCA_034659475.1 Bacillota bacterium
GACCATTTGTTGACTCCTTATGTGTAATATCAGTATAACCTGTTGCATTTAACCTGCGAAGTATTGTATAAATTGAACCCTCATAAACATCTGGGAAGACCTGTCTAACTGATTTCATAATTTCATACCCATAAAGCGGTTCGTCTTTAAGCTTAAAGAGAATACACATTTCAAGTACACCTTTTTTCATTTGGGCATCCATATTAATCACCTCTTAAACATCTATCACAATGGTATCAGCTAGCATGTCGTGAAGCGCTTTATGCTCTTTTGTAAACAAAATTGTGCAGAGATAAACAAGGGGAATAATCGGAATGGAGTTCATAAGCATTTTGCCTAAAAATTCCCGTCCCAAAATAGTTCTGCTCTTTGCCAGTCCTGTATTTGAACGTCGAACTTCTATATGCATTAGTTTTTTACCTATAGTCTGTCCTCTTAAAAGTAATGTACAAACCAAAGAATGGAACAGGTAAAACACAAGAGCAATAACTGCCGCAGTAGAGGTGATTGGATTAGGTTTTCTGTCGCCCTTCCAAGTTTCTTGTATTAGAACTCCTCCCTCATATTCTTTTGTCTCGGTTAGTGACTCAATTGCTGCATATGACATATATGCTGAAGCTCCAACTGCAGGACTTGGATAATATATAAGCAAAATAAATGGCAGCACAATACCTCCTATAACAAGTGACAATATTAAAGTAGGGATTACTGCAATAATAGCATCTATTGCGTAAGCGCACATACGGCGCCCAGAACTCTGTTTCCCCGGTGAATTCCTGCTCACTATTGTTTTCTTCGTTGTTATCGTTTGATTGTATATGTAATATATAGTCCTTACCGGAATTGACGCGGTTCCTGTGAAGGTGGAAGTAGACATACAGAATGAGCTTCCGGCTTTCGACATCATTGGGTTAGATTTTATTTATAATAGTTCTTGTGAAACAAAAACATAACACTTATTATAATCATCATGATATCAAACGATTGGTAACTATTTTTGCAAAAGAAAGGCAGCACAATGCGTATTATTTTGATCCGCCACGGGCAAACGGAATGGAATGCACTCATGAAATATCAGGGACAGACGGATATCGATTTGAATAAAGTCGGGCGCGAGCAGGCACAGAGGCTTGCTCGGTATTTTGCAGAACAGGGAACAGAAATCGAGGCACTTTATTGCAGTGATCTCTCCAGGTGCCGTGAAACCGCTGAGATCATCGGAAAAGAAGTGGGGTTAAAACCGATCCTTGATACCAGTTTTCGTGAAATTAATTTCGGCTGTTGGGAAGGGTTAACGCATACAGAGGTTATACGACAATACAATCGGGAATACGATGATTGGGTACATCGAACGCTGCAGTTTCAAATAGCGGGCGGTGAGTCCGTACAAGATGTGCTGGAAAGGTGTTTGCCAGGTATTCATCATATTGCTGGCAATCATCAGGGTACAATTATTGTCGTAACCCATGGCGGCCTGATAAAAATCCTGTTAAATCATCTGGGTTTACCTGAAGAAGAGTGGAAAACCTACCTGCACTCAGGATCCATGACAACCCTGGAATACAAGGAAAATGAGTTCATCCCCATTGAGATTGGATTGACCGTTGATTGATCAATAAGAGAATATCCTGGGGAAAGAAAGGTTGAGGTAAATCTCTTAATCGAGCCAGCACCGATCATCACATCAAAATCATCGCCGGCATTGCTGCGGGTAACGGCCAAATTACAAGCATTTAACAACTCGTAATTTGGCCGTTTAATAGGTGATTTATTTTACAATAACATCCTTTAATTCATCAAAGCCTTATGGTAAGTTTTCTTTCCTTTACGTATTTTTACACCGTTTTTTAATTGATCTGAAGTAATATTACAATCAACGGATTCAATTTTATCACCATCAACAAATACACCACCCTGTTTAATCAGACGTCTTGCTTCACTTTTAGAGGGGGTTAAGCCGCAAACCATCAACAAATCTACTATACTGATCACGCCACCTGTCAGCTGCTCGACTGCGATTTCAGTAGTTGGCATGTTGGCATCATCCGTACCATCTGCGAAGAGGGCGTGAGATGCATTCTTCGCCTTTTGGGCTTCTTCCTCACCATGAATCAGTTTGGTCAACTCATACGCCAGAATTTCCTTGGCTTCATTAAGCTGACTGCCTTCCCATTTATCCATTGCATCAATCTGTTCAAGCGGGAGGAAAGTTAGCATACGTATGCACTTGAGGACATCAGCATCTCCGATATTACGCCAATACTGGAAGAATTCAAAAGGCGTGGTTTTGTTAGGGTCAAGCCAAACAGCACCCTTGGCAGTCTTTCCCATCTTGTTACCTTCGGAGTTCATTAGCAGAGTGATTGTCATTGCATAGGCATCTTTGCCTAATTTACGGCGAATCAGTTCCGTGCCGCCCAGCATATTTGACCATTGATCATTACCTCCAAACTGCATATTGCATCCGTAATTCTGATAAAGATGGTAAAAATCGTAGGACTGCATAATCATATAATTGAATTCCAGGAAGGATAGTCCCTTTTCCATTCTCTGCTTATAGCATTCCGCACGCAGCATATTATTTACAGAGAAGCAGGCCCCAACGTCACGAAGCATATCAACATAATTTAACTTTAAGAGCCAATCCGCGTTATTAACCATAATGGCCTTATCATCTCCGAATTCGATGAATCTTTCCATTTGTTTCTTAAAGCAATCACAGTTATGCTGAATTGTTTCAGTGGTCATGATGGAACGCAAATCTGCCCGGCCTGATGGATCACCAATGTAGCCTGTTCCGCCTCCAATAAGAACAATTGGTTTGTTGCCCACCATCTGCAAACGTTTCATAAGGCATAGTGCCATGAAATGACCAACATGCAAAGAATCCGCAGTTGGATCAAATCCAATATAAA
>JAYEHK010000112.1:0-13733 GCA_034659475.1 Bacillota bacterium
AGTTTATTGGTCGCTTTTCCAGTATCCCGTTTAGGGATTTAAGTGCATCATGCACTGATCTTCCTGGCCGGAATCCATATGAGAACCCTAGGAAGTCTTGCTCGTAGATGGCATTGAGTATGTCTGCTTGCCCCTCTCCCTATTTTCATTGGAGGTTGTATCCTGTTGGCATGGTGGGTTCCACTGGGAAATTCATCTCCAGAACAGTACCTGGTTGAATTTGATCGTTCATATAGTCCATAGGGTCAGTGCTGATAACCTCTAGTACCCTTGCCTTGTTTTTATCCATCAGTTCAACACTCACAAAACCACCAGACCCAAGTCTTATCATTCTTTGCTGATTAGTATCAATTTCTTTAAACAAATCTAGTGGTTCATTCATATAGAATATCACTGTAAAACACCACCAGTCTCTTTTAACTCATGAAGTTTTGCAATGGCTTCATGCAAGCCTCCAGTCGAATCAATCAGCCCACAATCGACTGCATCTTTGCCTACTAATACTGTGCCAATGTCACGCGCCAGGTCACCTGTCCTGAACATTAATTCCCGAAATTTTTCTTCCGTAATTCCAGAATGCTGAATGACAAATTTTACGACCCGATCCTGCATCTTATCCAAATATTCATATGTCTGTGGAACACCAATCACCAAACCGGTCAAACGAATCGGATGAATAGTCATCGTAGCAGTAGAAGCGATTATTGAATAATCAGCGCTCACAGCAATGCTGGATCCAATTGAATGACCTCCTCCCAGAACAATCGACACTGTTGGTTTAGACATCGTTGAGATCATTTCTGCCAGGGCCAAACCAGCTTCAACATCTCCACCTACTGTATTCAATACAATGAGCAGCCCTTTGATCTGCGGATTCTCTTCTACAGCAATGAGTTGGGGAATAACATGTTCATATTTAGTCGTTTTGTTCTGTGGCGGCAACACGATATGACCTTCTACCTGTCCGACAATATTTAAACAATGTATATCGCTTTTAAAAACCGGGATATCGATTTGTCCAAATTCCTTAATGTTTTCCGCGGCTGGGTTAGATTTGCTTTCGTTTTCTTCGTATTGTTCAGACAAATTAGTATCTCCTTTCAAGCATTTTTCTTAGATTGACCCCTTGAGCCTGAATTCATACACGGATTGCTAATTAAAAAAGCCATCCTGCACAAATCATGCAAGATGGCTTCTTTATTTGCAATATTTAAATCTAAACTTCCATAATAATTGGCAGGATCATCGGACGTCTCCCTGTTTTTTCATAGAGATGTTTGCCCAATTTATCGCGAATCTGCGATTTTATGACAGCCCATTCTGTGATATTGTTCTTAGCACAAACATCCAGGGCTTCTTTTACTTTCTTTTTTGCATTATCAATGAGTTGCTCCGACTCTCTGACGTAAACAAACCCACGGGTTACAATATCTGGTCCGGCAACAACCGTTCCGCTTTCTTTTTGTATGGTAACAACCACAATCATAATCCCATCTTGTGAAAGCTGTTTTCGATCACGCAGAACAATGTTACCAACATCACCAACGCCAAGACCATCAACCAGAATCTTACCTGCAGTTACTTTCCCGCTTATACTGGCTTTTTTCTTTCCTACGTCTATAATCTGACCATTTTCTGCCACGAAAATTCTTGATTTAGGTATCCCAAGACTTTCTGCTAATTTTGCATGCTTCATCAGGTGCCTGTATTCCCCATGAACTGGAACGAAATACCGCGGTTTAATCAAGTTCAATAGGATTTTCAATTCCTCCTGTGAAGCGTGTCCTGAGACATGAACACCCATCCCTCTTTCATAGATAACCTCTGCTCCCTGCTTAAATAACAGGTCAACTGTTTTCGCAACCAACTTTTCATTACCAGGAATGGGGGTTGCAGAAATAATCACTGTATCTCCAGGTTGAATCGATACCCAACGATGATCAGCAGTTGCCATGCGGGTTAAAGCTGACATCGGTTCTCCCTGTGATCCTGTTGTAACGATTACAAGCTTTTCTGGAGGATAATTATTCAATTCCTCCATTTCAATCAGAAGACCATCAGGAATATTCATGTAGCCGAGTTGACTGGATATTTTTACATTGTTAATCATACTACGACCTACTACAGCCACTTTTCTCCCATATTTATAGGCATTATCAATGACCTGCTGAATACGGTGTATGTTGGAGGCAAAAGTTGTTACAATAATTCGGCCGTCACATTTTCCAAACAACTCATTAAAGGTATTCCCAACTACCTTTTCTGACATAGTAAAACCGACTTTATCAGCATTGGTGCTATCCCCAAACATAACCAGTACACCTTTTTCACCGAGTTCAGCCATTTTTCTGAAATCGACAACCTGCCCATCAACAGGGGTCTGATCAAGCTTAATATCGCCAGTATGGAAAATGATCCCCAGTGGCGTATGAATAGCAATGCCCATCGCATCAGGAATACTGTGACTAACTCTGAAAAACTCTACTTCGAATGGACCAAGCTTAACAATATCTCTTGGTCGTACAACATTTAAGTTTACGTTGTTTAAATCATGATCCTTAAGTTTCCCTTCAACTATACCCAGGGTCAACTTACTGCCATAAACCGGCGTATCAATTTCTTTTAAAACATACGGCAAGGCTCCAACATGGTCTTCATGACCGTGCGTTAAAAGAATTGCTTTTACCTTTTCCCTGTTTTCTATTAGATAGGTAATATCCGGAATCACGACATCTATTCCCAGTAACTCATCTTCTGGGAACATTAATCCTGCATCAATAACTACAATCGTATCCTGGTATTTGATTGCCGTCATATTTTTGCCAATCTCCCCCAAACCGCCCAGGGGAATGATATTAATTCGTGCATCATCTGACACTCAAACACCTCCTTTTAGATTATTCAATTTTCTGAAAGATTACATTCTTAGTATCAATCCGAACAATCCGCTTGGCTTATTATAGCCGAAATACATAGTTCGTACAACTTTATTAAGTATGAATATTGTTCTTTTCATTGCAGAAAATAACAAAAAAGGTCCAGTGGACCTTTTTTGTTATTTTTTATAAATATTTTTCAACATCTTATTCCTCATTATTTATTAGTAGGCAGAAGATCTTTAACAATTTTTCTCTCGTGTTCCTCTAAACATGTTAAAGGAAGCCTTAAAGGTCCCACCTTCATTCCCATCATATTGAGAGCCTCTTTTACCGGAACTGGATTCGTTGTTATAAATAGCCCTCTAAGTATTGGATAGATGTCGTTGTGTATCCTTCTGGCTTCTTCACATTGACCGTTTTCAAAACAGCTGATCATCTGCTTAATCTGCAGACCTACGATATGTGATGCAACACTTACCACCCCTTTAGCTCCCAGAGCCATCATCGGAAGTGTGAGGGAATCATCCCCAGCCAATACGGTGAAAGAAGACGGCAATATGTTTTTGAGTTCTGTCATTTGATTCATGCTCCCACTTGCTTCCTTCAAGGCTACAATATTTTCAATCTTCGCAAGCCTGGCAACGGTTGCAGGAAAAAGATTTGCACTTGTTCTGGAGGGAACATTATAGAGCATAACAGGCAGAGATGTTGCCTCTGCAATCTTTTTGAAATGCTGATAAAGCCCCTCCTGGGACGGCCTATTATAGTAAGGAGTTACAAGCATAATACCGTAGACTCCTGTTTTTTCTGCCTCTTGGCATAGTTCAATAGAAGCCTGTGTATCATAGGAACCAACGCCTGCCCACACCTGCGTTTTCTCACCAACTCTTCTGGTAATGATTTGAAATAATTGCAACTTTTCTTCTGGGCGCAGAGTCGGCGATTCTCCAGTCGTTCCACAAACGACCAGGCCTTCACTGCCATTTTCCAAAAGATATTCCGCAAGCTCTCCTGCTTTATCATAATTCACCTCAAGGTCCTCACAAAATGGAGTAACCATGGCTGTCATTAACCTGGCTACCGTCACAATTTCTCCCTCCTTTTTACCTTGTACCTAATTCGAATTTATCGTGGAGTGCTTTTACTGCATTCTCCATATGTTCCTTTTTCACCAGACACCATATATTTGTATAGGAATCTCCAGACTGGAGAATAGGGATGTCATTATCCAACAATGCTTCTACAACCTTCGACATTACCCCAGGTATTCCTGTCATCGCGGCTCCAACAATCGCTACCTTGGCACAATCAGCCTCCAACAGCGGATGGATATCAATGGTGTCAAGGACTTCAATGGCCTTAGATGCATCTTCGTTGGAAACAGTAAACATTAACGCCTGTGGTTGAACCGTAATAAAATCTACACTAACGTCAGCAAGTGCCAGAGATTTGAACACCTTTAATTCAATACCTCTTGATTCCTCATTGCGCTCCGTAATCACTCTGATCTGCGCTAGATTAGAGGTGTGAGTAATCCCCGTTATGAGACGATCACTAATGATGCGAACCGGTTCATCCAAATGGTTTTCATAATTGGCAACCATTGTTCCACATGAATCGGAAAAAGTGCTTTTCACTCGAAGCGGAATTCCTTTTTGCATAGCAATCTCAATTGCTCTAGGATGAACAACTTTTGCTCCCTCTCGGGCCAGTTGACAAATTTCATTATAGGTAATAGCATCCAATAAACGAGCGTCTTTTACGATTCGAGGATCCGCTGTCATCACGCCATCCACATCTGTGAAAATATCTATATAATCTGCATTAAGCGCTACCCCTAACGCAGCCGCTGTCGTATCGCTTCCACCTCTGCCAAGGGTAGTTAGTTCACCATTTTCCGATACCCCCTGGAAACCAGCAACAACCGCTACAAAACCTTCTTTTAGTGTATCTGTAAGTCGTTTTGGATTAATATATCGAATATGTGAATTACCAAAATTTCCGTCTGTCGTGATTCCAGCCTGTTCACCCGTAAAAAATTTTGCCTGTATGCCATTGGCACTGAGCTGATTCGAAAGAACCACCCCCGAAATCACTTCACCACAGGACATAATTAAATCCAGTTCTTCCGGTGCCGGATATGAATTTATCTCTTTAACCATGTTGACAAACGTATCAGTGGCATAAGCATCATCTTTTCGCCCCATTGCCGATACGACAACCACGACCCCATAACCATCCTGAATACTCCGGGCAACAATATCACAAACCCGGGACCTGGAACTAGCCTTCGCCAACGAGGTTCCACCAAACTTTTGAACAAGTATTTTCACCTGTTACACCTTCCTAATAAAGGTTATTCAACGCAACAATCTCTGCAATCTGTATTGCATTCGTGGCTGCGCCCTTTCTAATTTGATCAGCTGCAACCCATATGGCCAATCCATTTTCGATAGAAATATCTTTTCTGATTCTTCCTACAAATACCTCATCTTTATCCGATGTATACAAAGGCATTGGGTAAACTTTATTGGCAGGATCATCCTCCACGACAATACCCGGAGCAGAACATAAAATATTTCTCGCTTCCTCGGCACTAAGTGGTCTTTCGGTTTCAATATTAATAGATTCGGAATGACTCCTAAATACCGGAACGCGAACCGCCGTTGGTGCAATTTTTAGTTCAGCATCATGCAAAATTTTACGTGTTTCCCACACCATTTTCATTTCTTCTCGCGTATAATCCTCTTCCACAAAGATATCAATATGGGGAATTACATTAAACGGAATCGGATATTGGAAAACCTCCGGTTCCAACAAATTTCCTTCTAATGCCTGTTGACTGTGAACGTGCAATTCATCAAGTCCAGCTTTTCCAGCACCAGATACAGCCTGGTATGTAGACACCACAACACGCTTGATTCCAGCCGCCCTGTATATAGGGTTTATCGCTACCACCATGATAATGGTTGAGCAATTTGGATTTGCAATAATGCCATGGTGATTTTTAATATCTTCCGCATTTACTTCCGGTACAACTAATGGCACATCTGACTGCAGCCGGAACGCATAACTGTTATCTATAACCAAACAATTGTTTTTTACCGCTTGAGGCGCCAGCATCTTACTTACTTCGTTCCCCACTGCAAACAAAGCCACATCTGACTGTTTAAATGCCTCTTCACTGGCCCCCTGCACGGTGATCAATTCTCCTCTAAAAGAAACCTTTGTCCCTGCTTCCCTGGGATCAGCCAGACAGATCAGTTTCTCAACATTTACATTACGTTCTTCCAGAACCTTCAACATTTCCTGACCTACTGCACCTGTTGCCCCTACAATTGCTAACTTCATACCCTGTGCCAAAACCAATTACCTCCTGATCGCATATTTATACAAACACTTGTTAAATGTTTTAACTAGTATTTTAGCACAATGGTTTCTTCATCCACAATTATTTTACCGATCCAAGTACCAACGGTTGTATTTGTTTACCCTGTAACGCACAAATCGCTGTTTCAACAACCATTCTCAGGCTTGCAACCATAGAAGTAGATTTCCCATACGGATCATCCTGAGCAAAAGGAACAAAGAAAATGTTTTTCATATTTAGTAAAGCACCAATGTTTTGTGCATTTACCCCCAGCGCATCGTTAGAGGAAATCGCAATAATAACAGGCCTTTGATTTCTCAGTTGAGCTTTTATCGCCATTAACGCAGGTGTATCTGCGATACCATTGGCCATCTTAGCAATGGTATTGCCTGTTGCAGGCATTACAATCACAACATCCAGCATTTTTTTTGGTCCGATGGGTTCTGCCCCAACAATGGTATTGATAATGGGTTGACTGGTTACATTGTTCAGATATTCTTTCACCTCATTAACCTCATAAAATCGATTATCTGTTTCATTGACTGTATAAGAAAGAATAGGGTAAATCTCTGCTCCTTCTGCGATTAACTTATTTATTTGCGGCAACACATCACCAATCGTACAATGGCTTCCCGTTAGTACAACCCCAATACGAACCCCTTTTAACCGGGTTTGCTGCACTCGATGACACCTCCCCTTTTTTAACCCGACAAAACTTTAACATCCATCTTCGATAATTCTCTAATAATTAGCTTTGGTATTACGTCGGCCAGAATTTTTCCCGCCGATACTGGGGCTACTTTGCCAGGAAGTCCAGGCGCAAGGATAGCCTTCAATCCAAACGCATTTGCGGCTTCAAAATCTGTACCTCCAGGCTGTGTGGCCAAGTCAATAATCAACACCTCGGGATTGGCATATTTTAAAATGTTCCGATCTAACACCATATGTGGAACGGTATTAAATACAATATCAGTTTTATTCATTATGTCATGCAAATCAGCATATCCTGCGCAGGAACAACCCAGTTCAAAAGCTCTGGCTAGTTGACCATCGTTTCGAGCCACTACGGTAACATTAGAACCAATTCCCCGCAGCATTCTTCCAAGGCTTACTCCCACTCTGCCAAACCCGATAACACATGTCTGACTTCCATGAATTGTGATCGGTGTCTCCTCCATGGCAATCTGTATAGCTCCTTCAGCAGTTGGAATAGAATTTAAAATAGCAATTTCATCTAATTCTATGATTTCTAATAAATTAAGTTTGTGTTTTTTCACCCATTGATGAAGAAACAAACGAGCAGAACCGATAATAATTAGAGCATTCTGACTAACACTGGACAAATCTTCTTCTGTCAGCTTCAACTCCTGTTCAGTATAAACAGCTCGTATCACACCAGCTTCATTCGTTCCTGGCAATGGCATAATTAAGACTTCGGCGCCTTTACAAGCTTCACTCACTGTATTGGCAACAAATGCTCCATGCCCTATTTTGTCCCTGGGAAAACCTGCAACGACAACAGTTGCCCCCATTTTCACTAATTCTGTAACAAGGATAAGTTCTCTTTTATCACCACCCAGAACAGCAATTTTTATTCCTGAAAGAACAGAACTCAATACTAGCCCCCCTTCGGGTATCATAAATTCATGACCACAGTTATTAGTATTATATGTACTTCATTAATCTATGGTTACTATCCCAAACAATTTTACCTGAATAAAGAAAACTTGCCTTGGACAGAGCCACAGAAATAGGAAAAGGACGCGAGCAGTACTCGCGTCCTTTTTCCATTATGATAAATCTAATTTGTTTCCATTACATTAGTTTTTCCAATCCGTAAATAAGCCCTTTTATCTCAACCATTTTTTTGACTGCCATCAGCACACCGGGCATAAAACTCTCTCGATTGAAGGAATCATGTCTAATCCGCAAACTCTGACCGACCCCGCCAAAGATTACCTCCTGATGAGCCACAAACCCTGGTAAACGCACACTGTGAATGCGCACCTGATTTAGATCACCTCCGCGAGACCCGGGGATTTTTTCGAACTCTCGTGCATTTCGCGACGGGGTTTTAACTTGATTTTCGCGGATCATCTCTGCTGTCTTGATGGCTGTACCTGAAGGGGCATCCATCTTTTGATCATGATGCATTTCTATAATCTCTACATCCGGAAAATACTGTGCTGCTTCCTGGGCGAGTTTCATCATTAATACTGCCCCAATTGCAAAATTAGGAATGACTGCCACACCTACATCATTTTGCAAGGCAATTTTTTCTAGTTGACGAAGCTCAATATCATTAAGCCCTGTTGTACCAAGCACCGCTGTAATTCTACGATTAAGAGCTGTTTTCGCATTATTAAAAACAGCCTGTGGATTGGTGAAATCAACCAGTACATCAGATTGGGTTCGATCGATCAAAAGATCCAAATCATTATCAACCATCAGATCTAATTCCTTTAAGGCTGTTAAATCGGAAAATTTTTCTCCCCTTGCCCTTATATCCGCAACTCCTACCAATTCAAGGTCTTGGTCCCTGTGAACCGCTTTTGCAGTTTCAATTCCCATTTTCCCCAGAGCTCCTGCGATTATTACCTTTATTTTTTCAGCCATCATAACCTCCTTGTTTTCTTATAGAATAGTTTTAACCATTTTGCTTTTGCAGTCAAGAAATGCAAAAATTTTAACGAAAAATATTCAACTTCTATTTTGTTCTAATTATATATTAGTGTACAATAATATTACTTACTATAAAGGGAGGTTACTGCAATGTTTTCGAAGGCGTTAGTTCCGGTTAATGATTCAGATCTTTCCTGCAAGGTTGTAGAAATGGCAGCAGAATGTGTAGAAAAAGGTATTGTCGATAAGTTGGTGCTTTTTAGCGTATGGGAGGCCGATGAGATTGACTATACTAAACTCCATTCCGCTGAAAAAGAAGCAAAATACAAGACAAATGCACAGATTGTTCTTGACAAACATAAACTTCAGTTAAATCAGGGATATATCGAAGCAGAATATGTACGTGCTGGCGGAGATCCATCCGAATTGATTCTTGATCATGTTAAAGATGACGATTATGATTTGATTATTATGGGCAGCAGAAAGATTAACAAGGTTCAGGAGTTAGTATTTGGCAGTGTATCTGATCGCGTTACCAGACTATCGGACATTCCCATCTTAGTGGTAAAATAGTCTCCCTTCATGGATAGAAAAAGAGAAAGAATCGAGCATGGTTCGATTCTTTCTCTTTATTTTTTAGCCCCTCTTTTTTAGAATATTATACTTATTTAACCGTCACATAAAACCTTGCCTGTGCAATCACATATCTTTTGACCTCCTGCAGATATCTGCGTTCCACAAAATCTAAACGCTCATTTTTATCCGTACCTTTTTTAGCAATTTCCACCAGACCTGTACTCAATCGTATTTCTTCTTCGATTCGCTCTAACAAACTCCCTCCCGGTGATAAATGATAGAATTGCTCTAATCTATTTAAGACATCATTTTCGTAATAACTTGAAGCAATATAAGCTACGGTTTGAAACATTTCATGTTTATCCAGTTCACAGCTTAGGAAATAATAGATCAAAACCTCCTTTGAGGACTGATCTTTTTCCAGCAGGATCTGGCGACTGATATTTCTTTTACTGTCTTCAGTCAGTAAAATCTCTTGATAAATGCAGTTCAAAACGTTTTGATAATCAAACATGTTATAGTTTTCTTCGTATGGTTATGCTCTTATTCCCCCACAGTTTGTAAGCTTATCCCACCAGGTGATATACTTGGTTAAGAAATAAAGGAGGATAAACACTATGCCATTTGATGGATTAGCCATTCGAGCTGTCTGCAGCGAATTGAACACAGAATATGCAAATGCCCGAATTGATAAAATTTACCAAACAGAAAAAGATGAACTCTGTTTCACCCTTCGCGAGTACAGGGGCAAATCGTCTCGTCTTGTACTGTCTGCGAACGCACGTTGGGCAAGAATCCATAAGACTAATGAAAAAAAAGAAAATCCAACTCAGCCACCCGCGTTCTGTATGCTCCTTCGGAAACACCTTGAAGGAGGTAAAATAAAGGAGATAAAGCAATTAGATTTTGAAAGAATTATCATGATAAGAGTGGAAGCATTAGATGATTTTCGGGAATGGAAAGACAAAATTCTGCTCTGCGAATTTATGGGACGTCATTCAAATATTATTTTAATGAATCCAGAAACAGGTATCATTATTGATGCCATTAAGCGGTTCGGTGGAGAAGTGAATTCCTTCCGGGAAGTATACCCGGGAAAGCTGTATGTTTCTCCCCCTTCACAGGGTAAATTAAACCCTTTAACAGCATCTTTTCAGCCATATTATGAGGCAATGTGGTCCCAGGAAGGTGATACTACCCTTTCTGTTGCTCTTTTTTCTGTTTATTCAGGAATCAGCCCATTTGCTGCCAAGCAACTCTGCTATTTGGGTGGGCTTGATCCTGATATGCCCGTTGAGCAATGTGGTGAACTTGAATTGTCTCGCGTTTTTGATCACGTGAAGCAAAGCATTACCTCCATTGATTCAAAATACTATGAGCCAACTGTACTCTATTCTAACCAGGAACCACATGATTTTTGTCCGTATATTCCTCAAAATGTATCTGAAGCAACCACTTATATTCAATTTCAAACCATGAATGAATGCTGTGACCACTTTTTCGTGCAAAAGTTAGCAAAAATCAGACTGGACAATATGAAAGCAAATGTTTCACGCAAGGTCAATGAAGCCCTTGTCAAGGCAAACAAACGCAGAAGCTTACAGCAGATAGATCTCGGTAAAGCAAATGACAAGGATCAGTACCGCGTATGGGGTGAACTTCTCACTGCCTATGCCCATCAGTTCAAGAAGGGGGATAAAGAAGCCATTCTGCAGGATTTTTACTCGCAGGACTCCGTTCGTATCGAATTAGATCCGCGATATACCCCCATCCAAAACGCCCAGCGGTATTTTAAAACCTATAATAAAAGTCGTGGTGCCATTAAACATCTTACCGAAAGACTCCAGGACACGAATGCCGAAATTAATTATCTGGAAAGTGTATTAGTCGCGATAAAGACCTGCGAAAACGCACACGAACTAGATGAGATCAAAGAGGAATTAGGAAAAGAAGGGCTTCACATACAAACGAAAGCAAAGGGTAAAGTGAAAGACAAAAACGTTCGCAGTCAACCCCGAAGATTCACCTCTTCTGATGGTTTGGAGATATTAGTGGGCAGGAATAATCGTCAAAATGACTGGCTTACACTACGCAAAGCAGATAAAAATGATTTGTGGCTGCACACCCAAGATGTACCTGGCACCCATGTCATTATTTCGCTGCCCAGAACCTGTAAATCAATTAATGATGTACCCGACCAGACGCTTGAAGATGCAGCGAGTCTGGCTGCATACTACAGCAAAGCAGCTGAATCGGAAAAGGTCCCGGTTGATTACACCTTTCAGTTCAATGTAAAGAAACCTGCAGGAGCTAAACCGGGCATGGTTATCTATGATCACTACTGGACAATCAATAGTAACCCTCGTTCCCAAGACGTGCAACAATTGTTAAAGCAGCTCTCCGATCACACAGAGATATAAACAGGCTCCAACCAGTGGAGCCTGTCTCCCTTAAATACTATCCTTTATTTCTATGCTACCATCCGGATGTTTAATGAAAGTATTCTCGTTTTCCAGAATATAAATCTTATTGTCTTTTGTATCAACCGCAACATCACGATTGATAATGGTAGCTACTTCGGTTTTGCTGATTAAGGTCCGAATCTGCACCCCGTTATCATACAGTTCAATGTGCAACCGATCTCCATTATCCCTGGTAACGGTATCCTCTTTGAACTGCCGATAGGGTTTCAAAAAGATATACTTATAGCCGCCCTCAACATACGCCATTTCCATCCCGTTTAAGGTTACTTTCACACTATCACCCTGCCTTTACTTCCTGCTTCCGGGTTTAACCGCTTCAATCTCTCCCTCTTTACAAAGCGGGCATTGATCCGTCTCCCAGGATTGTATTTCCATCGTCAAAACGGCTTCTTTACGAACCCCAAAATCAATCTTGCCGCCACTTCTGTCAACCAATACACCAACGCCGACAATCGTCGCTCCAGAAGCACGCACAACATCCATGACCTCAAAAACAGATCCTCCAGTTGTAACGACATCTTCCACTACCAGTACCCGATCTTCAGGGCCCAGGGAGAAGCCTCTCCGCATTGTCATCTTGCCCTCCTGCCGTTCACAGAAGATACCCGGCACCTTTAATTGACGCGCAACCTCATAGGCAACAATGATCCCCCCCATGGCCGGACCAACAACCATGGTAATATCTTCGTCTGTAAAAGCTTCTGCGATGTGTTGTGCCAACGGTTCCGTATAATCAGGATGCATTAATACCTGTGCACACTGCATATAGCGGTTACTATGTCTGCCCGAGGTGAGAATAAAATGTCCTATCATGAGGGCCCCTGACTTTTCAAAAATTTGTAAGGCTTCTTCCTGTTTCATTTGTTCTCCTCCAGTTCTTTAATAATTTTTATAGCTGCCTCTCTGGGGTCTGCCGCTCCGGTTATGGGTCGTCCAATGACCATGTAGTCTCCACCCATAGCCATCGCCTGACTCGGCGTTGTAAAGCGCTTCTGATCGTTTGTTGCCGCCCATGCAGGCCGAATCCCAGGTGTCACAGTTAAGAAATCCGAGCCACAGCTTCGTTTTATTACCTCAATTTCCTGGGGTGAACAGACTACCCCATCCATCCCCGCCTCCTTTGCCATGAGGGCCCAGTTTTTAACCAGATCCCCAACACTAAGATCGGAAACATACATCTCTTCCTGAAGCTGTTGCTGGGAAATGCTTGTTAATACTGTAACCGCAAGCATTTTAGGAGGAGTAACACCAAGCAGGCCAGCTTCCTTTTTAACTTCTTCGGAAGCCTTCATCATCATTTCTTTACCACCTGCTGCATGAACATTAAACATGAAGGCGCCCAACCTGGTCATAACCCTGCCAGCTGCCCCGACCGTATTGGGAATATCATGAAATTTCAAATCAACAAACACTTTTCCGCCCAGTTCGTTTACTTTTTGAACAATCGATGGGCCCGCACTATTATATAACTGCATCCCAATTTTATAGACACCCACATGCTCTTTCAATTCATCCACAAGCTGCAATGCCTTCTCCGAAGAATCCACATCCAACGCCAAAACAATTCGATCTCTCGCTTCCATAAATAACCTCCTGACGAATTACAATTCATTAACTTCACAGTAGACAGATTATGCGACATAAAGTTGGACAGTTGGACAGTTGGTCAGTTGGAAAGTTGGAACGGTTCAGAAGGGATGTCAATATAATTTCCTCCTCTTACACGGCAGACTATTTCAATAAGGAGTAAAGAGTTAGGGGTGAGGGGTGAGGAAAATGTTTGACGCGAAGCGTCTAACCCCC
>JAYEHK010000113.1:0-2759 GCA_034659475.1 Bacillota bacterium
CTTAACAGAATTAATCGTTTGATCAATGGACTGAATGATTCCTTCTAGCCTTTTCTTTTTCTCGATTAAGAGTTCCTTATGGGCTTGCAACGCATGCTGGCTGTCAAAACCGGGATTGTCCACAATAGCTCTGATTTCCTGCAGGCTAAAATCCAGTTCCCTGAAGAATAGAATTTGCTGCAGTCGCTCCAGGTCTTGTTCCGTGTACAGCCGGTATCCGGCTGCGCTGATAGACGCTGGCTTGAGCAAGTCAATCTGATCATAGTGATGCAGGGCGCGTACGCTAATCCCTACCATATCAGCGACTTCCTTAACCTTATAGGACACTTCATCACCTCCAAGTTCATCCTAAACTATTACGTAACGTTACAGTCAATAGTATTTTCAAATTTGATGTAAAGAAAATTCCTTGAGTGAATCAAAACTGCTTCTTCTGACTAAAGATGGCCAAAATGCTCGCAAAAAAACCAGGCTTTCCCTTAAGAATTGCCAAAGAATCCTTAAATGCAGCCTGAAGCAGTAGCCCGGACAAGGGATAGCAATTAAAAATCCATGGTTGTTCCAAGGGTCGTGGAACGCAGGATCAAATGAGAGAAATGGCTCGCACAATGGGTAACCACGCTCTGTCAAATACGAGTTTAAAATAAGTTAAGTGCCTGGCATGGAGTGCCCCAACAGATAAACAGATATATCATGCTGGAATGGGAACGCCGTCACAACCAGAATTCACACAGTTTTGGAGAACTGTTCTTCCTTTTTTGCGATGAAATACATGATTTAGACTATGAAACAGCTTTAAGGCAGTTGATGTATTACTGTTCCCAAAGAATTAGTAACAGCTGTTTCACGTCAACTGATATACTGGATTGCTTCTCAGCTCCTATATATTCAGTAATTTCTGCATCGAAAGTTGAGTTTATTATCAATGAACTTAGATAGTATAATTTATACATACAATTCGTAATGAACCACACAAAGCCTAGCATGAAGCTAGGCTTTGTCTTTAATAACCAATATTATAAATATCCTCGTCATCTAATAAGCCAGAAGAGTATATCAGAAGGAAAGTATTGCGGACTGATAAAGCAAGTTATAGATTGTAGTATCATCCAATACTTTATTTACTGGGAACACGAAACCTTATCAGCACAATTTTCCCGGTACTTTGGCGGCATTTTTATTGGAGATAATTTGGGGACAGTTAATGTTCAATCGCTTCAAAATCGATCTAATTAAACTTGCTTCAATACCATAGAAAACCTGTTATCACCAATGTTTTAATAATGCATACAACGCCACAAAACATAGTGAACCAGACTCCAAAACCGGCTGGCACATCCCTTCCTGACGCCAGCCAAAGGGTTTAACTAAGGAAAGCCATTATCCTCTAGGTGGAAATGGGTCATTACCATAGCTGTTTCTTGCGCCGAACTGGCCATTTTTATTATGAATGATATGTTCTGTATTATCTTTTATTGCCTGCTCTCTTCCACTCTTTACCGCTTCAATCTTGGTATCAGCATGGCTGACTGTCCTGTCACTACCCTGCCGCTTGTTATCCCATCCACCTTTTGCATTGGGAACAGTATGAATTGCTTTTTTATTCATTATCAAACGACCTCCTTAACAAACTATAATTTTACCGGAATTCTCACAGTACTCATCGGTTGGTAGCGACCTTTCGTTTCGATCAGAACTTCATTATAAATATCAAGGCTTTTTGATAAATCCTCTATCGTTATCGCTATTGCGTAGGGGATATTTAGCGTATCTTCGACGTCCCATCTGGTAAACAACTCAAGCCAGACTTCCCAATCTCCCGCATCAAATCTAGAAAATGTCTTTTCAAAATGATAGCATGTATCCCATTTTTTTCTTCCTTCTTTTAAAGAAGGATTAACCGACGGCATCTTGCCTTCTTTTCCTACTTTGTGTAATGATGCCATTATATAGGCCCCAAGATATTGTGTCCCTTTGGTTCTGTCAATGGGTGGCGAGCTTACACAAGTAACGGTAACCTTGGCACTATTACGCCCAGGCACTGCTGCAAGTACCGATGGCATGAAGAACTTAACATGTTCCTTAGTCTTTCTGTTCAATTCTCCGGTTCGAACAAAAGTCACACGATGGGGAGTTGAAAATTTACTAATGCTAGGTACTGAAAGCCCACGTCCATATAAATTGCCTATATACTCTGCTTCATCATCGTCAATCTCTTCCTCCGTCCAAAGTGGAATAGCTCCGTGGTACAACAAAGCTTTTGCAAGTAAAATATTGTTTTCAGGAACGACTCGGCTAATTTCCGCAAGATCTCCAGCTACCACAGGCGCTGTAAAACTTGTCCCAGCATCCAAAACCAGCTGCCCATTGCTACCTATCAAAAATGAATATTCGTCAGTAGAAGTAGTAACATTGTGAGGATTATCAGCATCTAAAAGAATGTTTGCTCCGTATGCAACAAGGTCTGGTTTTCTAAAGCCTGCAAATCCTGGTCCTTGGCGGCTATAAGGAGCAATCATATTTTTGGAACTCAAACTATTCTTATAGTCATGTCCAATAATAGACCCTACCGATATACCAAGCATTGAATCAGCAGGTGCTGCAATTCGCGAATCATCATCATCTAGTATATTGTAAGGCGACAATTTCAGATTACCAGTAATAACAAAAACACATCAAATTAAAATTCCATAACCCAGGCTTGCACCTAAAAGAATGTGTCGTTGAATACGGCACTTTATTTTTCCGTAAGTGTATTG
>JAYEHK010000114.1:0-13355 GCA_034659475.1 Bacillota bacterium
ATTACCTATGATAGGGAAGGGAGGGCAATGTGATGGCTGAGGAGAGACGCGTACTATTAGAATATTCGGACCGAATTAACCCTGCAAGTGCAGAGGATTATGTTCAGGTCGGCGGATATAAAGGGCTGGAAAGAGCCCGTAAAATGGAAAACAATGATTTAATTCAGGAAGTGAAAAGTTCTGGGTTAAGAGGACGTGGAGGCGCAGGATTTAATGCAGGAATGAAGTGGAGTTTTGTACCTCGTAATGCGAAAGAAAAATTTGTTGTTTGCAATCTGGATGAGGGAGAACCAGGAACTTACAAAGATCGAATAATCTGTGAGAAAAATGCCCAGGCATTGTTGGAAGGGATGGCTATCTGTGGTGTAGCTATTGGATCAAAACAGGGATATATCTACTGCAGAGGAGAATATCCATTTGTTGTTAAGCTCCTTCAAAAAGCGATTCAAAGTGCAAAGGAAATTGGGGTTCTTGAGGACTTTGATATTGAAGTCCGAATGGGAGCCGGAGCTTATGTCTGTGGAGAAGAGACTGCCTTAATCGAATCCCTTGAAGGGCATCGGGGAGAACCTCGATTCAAGCCGCCTTTTCCAGGTGTAGAGGGACTGTGGGGTATGCCTACGGTTGTCAATAATGTGGAAACCTTTGCATGTTTGCCTTATATCTTATCTAATGGGGCCGATTGGTTTGCAAGTATTGGTGCCCCCAAATACCCCGGAACAAAAATTGTAACCCTGATCGGTGATATTAATCACTCAGGTTTTTTTGAAGTGCCGACTGATTATCTCCTCCGAGATGTTATTTATAAACTAGGGGGAGGCGTCAAAGGCGGCAAAAAGTTTAAAGCGGTTCAGGTAGGGGGGACTTCTGGTGCCTTTATTCCTGAACAAAACCTGGATACACCCATTGATTTTGATTCCATGTCCGGTATTGGAGCTGCGTTGGGTTCAGGGGCAGTATTTGTTTTGGATGAAACCAGAGATATTGTGGATGTCGTAACTCGAATCTCTAAATTCTTTGAACATGAGTCGTGTGGTAAATGCAATCCGTGTAGGGAAGGGACATTCCGCTGCCGTGAAATCATGGAGAAAATAAACAGCGGCAAAGGAAGTCAAAAGGATATAGATAATCTGTTAACCCTTTCGCGGGTTATGCAAAAAACTGCGTTTTGTGGTTTGGGGCAGGCTGCGCCTATTCCCATTGAATCAACCATTAAAAACTTTGGCTATGAATATCAAAGAAAACTCATGTGAAGAGAGAGGAGGGACAGTTATGATAAGCCTTACAATAGATGGAAAAGAGATTCAGGTTTCTAAAGGAACCATGCTTTTAGAGGCCTGTCGTTTAGCCGGTGCAGATATTCCCACGCTCTGTTATGATCCAGATCTTCGGTTGGCAGGATCATGCCGGATGTGTGTTGTGGAGTGTCAGGGCCGGCGAAATCTACTGGCTTCCTGTGTAACGCCGTGTGAGAACGGTATGGTGATTAATACGGAGAGTTCAGACGTAGTGGAAGCCCGCAAGGTTATTCTTGAATTGCTTCTGGCACGTCATAAACTGGAATGTCATACCTGTGAAGCTGATGGGAATTGTAAGTTACAGGACTATTGTTATCGATATGGGGTGAAGGATTCCCGTTTTGCAGGAGAAGGACCACATTTCGCTATGGAGGATCCCAATCCCTTCATTGAAAGGGATTACGATAAGTGCATCATGTGTACGCGTTGTGTGCGTGCGTGCGAAGAAATCACCGGTGCACGAGCCATTAATGTGAAAGACAGAGGCCATCATGCCAAGATATCCACCGTATTTGATGGGAAGTTGGCAGATTCGGATTGCGTATTTTGCGGGCAATGTATTATGGTTTGTCCGGTCGGTGCTCTTACCAGTAAAGTTGCCATGGGAAAAGGAAGGCCAGCGCAAACGGAAAAGGTCCTGACCACCTGTACGTACTGTGGAACCGGGTGTACCCTGCAATTAAATGTAAAAGATGACAAAGTTGTAGGGGTTAGCTCTCTTCGAGATGAAGAATGGAGTCCGGTTAACAAAGGAGCATTATGTGTAAAAGGGCGTTTTGGTTGGGACTTTATTCATTCACCGGATCGCTTGACGACACCAATGATCCGTGAAAATGGAGAACTGCGTCCTGCCTCTTGGGATGAGGCCCTTGATTTAGCGGTCGAGAAAATGAGTGCAGTGAAGGAAAACTATGGACCTGATGCGTTGGCGATGTTTTCCTCCGCACGTGCTACCAATGAAGAAAACTATCTTGCCCAGAAGTTTATGAGAGCCGCAATTGGTACCAATAATGTGGACCATTGCGCACGTCTCTGACACTCTGTTACTGTCGCCGGTCTGGGGGCAGCATTTGGTAGCGGAGCAATGACGAATAGCATCAATGAATTGAGAGATGATGCGACCGCTATTTTTCTTATTGGAACGAATACAACTGACAATCATCCGGTTATCGGATATAAGATTAAACATAACATCAGAAAAAATGGTGCGAAACTAATTGTGGCCGATCCTCGTAGAATTGAATTTGCAGAAATGGCAGATGTTTATCTGCAGTTTAGACCTGGAACGGATGTAGCATTATTGAATGCAATCATGAATGTCATTATCAAGGAAGATCTGCTTGATAAAGAGTTTATCAACACGCGAACTGAGGGTTTCGAGGAACTGGCCAAAGTAGTGGAGAAGTATACGCCTGAATATGTGGCACCAATTACAGGGGTGTTAGCTGAAGATATCAGAAAGGCTGCACACATATATGCAGAAGCTGAAGCAGCAGCGATTTGCTATGCTATGGGGATTACGCAGCACAGCACAGGAACTGATAATGTAAAATCGTGTTGTAACCTTGCGCTTCTTACAGGTAACCTTGGTAAGCCCGGTACGGGGGTAAATCCTCTGCGCGGGCAAAATAATGTTCAGGGTGCCTGTGATATGGGAGCTCTGCCTGTTGTTTATACGGCTTACCAAAAAGTAATTGATGCAGCCGTTCGGGAAAAACATGAGAAAGCCTGGGGTGTTAAACTACCGGATAAGAACGGCTTAACGCTTACAGCAACAATCAATAAGGCGCATCATGGAGAGGTAAAGGCATTATATGTACTGGGCGAAAATCCCATGGTAAGTGATCCCGATTTGCAGCATGTTGAGGAGGCTTTTGATAATCTGGATTGTTTAATCGTTCAGGATATCTTTCTTACAGAGACTGCATTAAAAGCCGATATTGTACTGCCGGGTGTAAGTTTTGCAGAAAAAGAAGGGACTTTTTCCAATACAGAACGTAGAGTACAGAGGGTGCGGCAGGCAATAACACCACGTGGAAATGCCAGGCAAGACTGGCAGATCCTTTGTGAGCTTTCCACACGCATGGGATACCCAATGAATTATTCTTCAGCGGAAGAAATTTTTGAAGAGATTCGTACAGTTACTCCTTCCTATGCTGGAATTACCTACGACAGACTGGAAGGCAAAGGCCTGCACTGGCCATGTCCAAATGAGGAACATGCGGGAACCCCCATTCTTCATAAAGACAAATTCAACCGCGGTCTGGGACTGTTCCATGCAATAGAATTTAAAGAAGCGGTCGAACTTCCAGATGAAGAATATCCGCTTATTCTAACAACAGGCAGGAGTCTTTTCCATTATCACACAGGAACAATGACACGTAGAGCCGTGGGACTGGATTCTCACAAGCCTGCCAATGAAGTACAAATCAATCCGAAACTGGCGGAGAAAATGGGGATTGTTAATGGGGAAATGGTTCGCTTGGTTACCAGAAGAGGTTCAATCGAGGTGGCTGCGGCCTTAACAGACATTGTTGAAGAAAATCTACTCTTCACTTATTTCCACTTCAGCGAAGCAGCAGCCAATATGTTGACCAATGCTGATTCGCTTGATCCTGTTGCAGGAATTCCTGAGTTCAAGGTATCTGCGGTTAGGCTTGAAAAGTTATAATAATTAATTTCAATAAAACAGGCCGGTCACTTTTGTGATCGGCCTGTTTTTTATGCCTTTCAAAAACACCGGTTAAAAAAATGGTTAATTAGAAAATAGGTTGAGTATAAGCGGAATTATTAGTTGGAAAGTTGGTTAGTTGGACAGTTGGAACATTGAAGTGGTTAATTAGAAAATAGGATTTTTTAAACGCAGATTCACGCTAATGTTCGCTGATGAACGCTGATAATTTTTAAAAATATATAAAACAGCATGTATCAGTGATAATCAGCGTATATCAGCGTTAAATCCGTTCCCGTATGCCAGATGTCTCTTATCGTTTTTTTATTATTCCGTGTAATCGTGTGATATGTAGCCTTTTTCCTGGGCCAGCAAGTCCAAATAGATGGTTTCCATATTGGCAAGGAATAGGTCGGTTTGCTTGCCCTCCTGTCTTTCGTCATAGGTTTTCAGATAACCCTTGCACTGTTCACAGATGTATATTCTGTATGCACCATCGTCTTCCACACAAAAATATTTAATTGTTCCGGGGTCTCCGTTTCCGCAGTGAACGCAGGAAAGATATCGGGTTTCCCACTCCGAAAAACATCTGTCACAGAAGAGAAAGCGGCGACCATCCTCTTTGCGCAGGCGGCTGAAATGTGACTTGCTTCCGCAAATTGGGCAATAGGCGGGAGAATCCCACACCTCCAAAGATGTATCGATTAAGGCCTCATGATAAGGTTCTGCGAATAGTCTCAAGTATGGGCGTAGAGAATGATCGATGGTGAATATAAAAAGTTCAGCAGGGAGATTGTATTGCTTGGAGAATTGGGTCAAATAGGCCTGATCCTCGTCCAGAAGTTTGCTGATAAGACAATCGAAATCAAAATGTTCTTTTAAGGAATCTATCGTATCTACAGTAGAACCAATGTCTTGTCTGTGCTCTTTTAAAAACACCAGGAGACCATTGTAAATCTCCTTATAGCTTTCCATATCAACTGTAAAGTTGACAAGATTCAGTAAGGGTTTGTGGTGTGTTGAGAGTAACGAAACCATATCATGTTTTTCCATGGAAATGGTTTTTTTAAGTTTGATTTGCTGAAGGTTTTGCCAGTTTTCTAATTCCTGATAGAATGCCATATATCCGTCTGGAAGATGGACTGGAAGTTGTTGGTTCATATAGACCCTCCCTTAATTTTCAGAAAGTTAAAAATACTTCTCTAACTGTAAAGGAAGGGGAATAAATCCCCTTCCAAGATGAATTACTTTTCGGCTGATTCCTTGTCACCATAGGTTTCTTCAAACCAGATGGGGTGGTGGTGTTTTGCCCAATCTTCTCTAACCGTACCTTTCCACATGCCCCAGAAGGATTCGCCGGAGCCTGGATGGAAAGAGCCTAGATAACCATGCATACAGACCATAAACGTAGCCAGAACCATGGCGATATCATGGATAGGGTAGGCAACACGTACGATGCCTGGGGCGAAAATCGCCGGAAACCACATGATGTATCCACTTAATACCAGTAAAATTACACATGAAGGTGTCAACATAGAGTTGCCCTTTTCCCCCCCATTAAAACGGGTTTGGGGTGGCATTTTTACATCAAAGCCAAGAAAGTCAAAGGGGAATTTCATGACAAAGATGATGTCGTTCTTTCCGAACCGCAACAGATCTTTGATCCAGCTAATAATGCCTTTGAAATCAAATAATACAAAAAGAATTAGGAGAAGGGTCAGTGCGACAGCTGCAATACGATGAACCAGACCGGCTCCAGCGTACCCACCAAAAATGGCTGCTAACCAATTCACCCCATCCAGGAATAAGACCAGACCGGTAAAAAGACATAGCAGGAAGGTGACAGTATGTCCCCAGTGGGTAATACGAGCCACTGGATTAAATCGTTCCACTCGCTTAACGTCTTCTTGATATTCAGGAATCCACTGCATTATTCATGACCTCCTTCCCCATGCTCATCGTGTTTGTTGGCCAAAATGCGGGTGCTAACAAAGCTGAAGGCTGAACCGGCTAATGCCAGTGGGATGAGCCAGCCGAAATAAGGCTGAACCCAATTCTGCCAGAAAGTAATGTTTTTGGGAACATGTGGATCAACCGGAAGATCAAATTTGTCAGGTGTATCCGTTAATACATAAAGCTTGTTAAGTCCCCCCAGCTCTAGTTTGCCGTATATGGTTGCTCTCGGAAAACCATTTGCGCGCAGAACCTTAACTCTATCTTCAGCAACTTCTATAAGATGATCGCGTTCTCCAAACTGCAGTGCACCGGTTGGACAGGTACGTGCGCAGGCGGGTTCCATACCTTGTTCAACCCGTTCATAGCACAGGGTGCATTTTGTTACGACATCTTCGCGCGCCCGGTATTTTGGAATCTGAAAGGGACAGGCATACACACAATACTGACAGCCGATACACTTGTCATAGTCTTTGATGACTGCACCCCAATCACGGATACTGATGGCTCCACGAGGGCAGGCATGCATACAGGCTGGATCAAAACAGTGCATGCACTGATACTTCAGAAAATTCCACTGTATTCCTTCAACAGGGTCTTCATGTTCAATAAAACGTACGATCGTAAATGTGTCTCCGTTGGTGTCTTCGTGGGTTTGATAATTACCTTTAAAAGGTTCAATGACAGCTGGCAATTGATTCCAGTCCTTGCATGCGACCTGGCAGGCACGGCAGGCTGTACATTTACTGACATCGTACAAATTAGTCATTCTTGCCATTCTTAAGCCCTCCTTACATCGCATAGCCATGCTTTATATTCCGGAATCATTGTATTGGCATCTCCGATATGGGGGGTAAGCCAATTGGCAGAATTGCCAGGGGCATACCCATTGAATCCGAAGTGCCAGAGAACGCCTATTTCATGGAAGTACTCGCCGTTTACAAGCATGGGCTTAAAGCGTTTGGTAACACAGGCAACTGCTTTGAGGTCTCCTCTTGTAGTAGAAACAATTACGTTACTGCCATTTTTTATTTCTTTTTCTTTGGCCAACTGTTCGCTCATTTCAACAAAAACATTAGGACAAAGCTCGGCCAGCCAAGGTTGCATCCTCGTCATCACACCCGATTGCCAGTGCTCGGATACGCGATAGGTTGTTCCTATGATGGGGAACTGCTCCTTTGTTCCTCGTTTTTCGGGTTCCCATTCAATGACTGCCGGATTTAGATTCTGGCTGTTTAGGAGGTTTTCTACCGGACTTTCCCACGGTTCATAGTGTTCAGGGAAGGGACCTTCATTGCGCTTGCTGAAGATACATCCTACCTCTTCTGGTCTCATAATAAAGGCATTTCTTCCTCCTGGGCCATTGGGGTCTTTGGTTTTTCCAAAGTCAGGGATATCATTACCAGTCCATTTTTCCCCGTTCCACCAGATGGAAGCACGATTGGTATCCCAGGGTAACCCTTCTGGTGTTGCTGAACAACGATTGTAAATGATTCTGCGGTTGACCGGCCAGCACCAGGACCAGTTCAGATAACTGCCGATAGGTTTGCTGCCGGGCGCAGCTGCGTCACGATTATCTCTTCTTCTTGCCAGATAATCCTCTGCTTTGCCATTATCAACCGGATAACAGCCTGAATAAATCCAGTTTCCACAGGCCGTTGTTCCGTCATCTTTTAGTTTGGTGAAGTTGGCAACCTGTTTGCCAGGCTTTCCATTGACTACTTCGAAACCGTTAATCTCTCTGGCAATCATATCAATATCCGGGTGAGCACCATGTCCATAATCCCATGTCAGATGGGTTAGGGGTTCATCCTGTGGTTTACTGCTGCCTTCATAGAGTTTTTTGATATGCAGTGCAAGCTCGTGGGCAATTTCCAGATCAGCACGAGATTCACCGACCGGGTCAGCTGATTTCCAGCGATACTGCATCCAGCGTCCGCTGTTGGATACTGAACCTTCTTTTTCAAAAGAGTTGCATGCCGGCAGGAAGAATACCTCGGTTTGTATATCACGCGGTCCCTTTATCTGATATTCATCCTTTTTAGTTGGCCGATCAACTGCTTTATATGTCCAGAATTCAGACGTTTCTGTTTGCCACAGATCGATAGCTACCATCCATTTAAGCTTGCTGAGAGCAGCCTGTTCTTTATTGGCATCGGGGCCGCCTACGATAGGATTAGAACCCCAGACAAACAGGCCTTCCAATTCATCTTTGAACATGGCTTCGAAAAGGGCAATATGTTCATAATGTTTTCCATCAATGCGCTTAGGGAGGTAGTTGTATGATTGCCTTGGATCATCATTCATCCAGTAACATTTTAATAGGCTTGACATAAACTTGGGCTTATTTTTCCAATAACCTGTTTTGGGTGTTTCTTTTGATAAATATGTTGCATAATCCGGGTGTTTCTTTGCTTGAGGGGTAGCCAGATAACCGGGCAGAATATGATAGAGTAGCGCCCAGTCTGTAGACCCCTGTACATTGGATTCACCACGCAGTGCATTGACCCCTCCGCCTGCGCGTCCGATATTCCCCAAAAGGAGCTGCACCATTGCGAAGCTTCTGACGTTTTCCGTGCCAACGGTATGTTGGGTTGTACCCATTGCATATAGGATGGTACCTGTTTTGTCAGGAGCTCCGGTAGCAGCATAGGTTTTTATAACATCGAGGTATTTGTTCTTAGGTGTTCCTGTGATTTTGCATACGGTATCGATATCATAGCGTTCATAGTGTTTTTTCATAAGCTGAAGGACGCAACGAGGGTGAGTCATGGTCATGTCACGCTGGTAGGTTCCTTCTTCTGTCATTTCAAAGTTCCATTTACTTTGATCATAGGAACGCTTCTCTGGATCATAACCGCTGAACAAACCATCTTCAAAGCCATAGCTTTCTTTTACAATAAAGGTTGCATTTGTATACCACTGCACATAGGCTTCATGGTATAGTTTGTTGTCCAAGATATACTTGAACATTCCTCCCATGAACGCGATGTCAGTTCCGGAACGCAGCGGAGCGTAGATGTCAGATTTTGAAGATGTTCTGGTAAAACGCGGATCTACGTTGATTATTTTTGCTCCCCGTTTTTCCCGTGCCTCTGTAAGCCATTTAAAGGAAATAGGATGGTTCTCTGCTGCGTTACTGCCCATAATTAGGGCACAATCTGTATTTTTTAAGTCAATCCAGTGATTTGTCATTGCTCCACGACCAAATGTAGGCGCCAGACCGGCAACCGTCGAGGAGTGTCAGATACGTGCCTGGTGTTCAACATAGGTTAATCCAAGGGCTCGATTCAGTTTTGCGATGAGATGAACCTCTTCATTATCCAATGCTGCACCACCGAGGCTGGCAATTGTTTCACAACGATTTACAATAATACCGTACTCATCTTTGTGCTCAAAGGCTTTATCTCTTGTCTCTTTTACCCTTTGAGCAATGGTATCAAGCATCCAATCCCAACTTTTCTCTTCCCACTTATCACTTCCAGGAGCTCTGTACCGGGGTTTGTTAATTCTTTCGGGGTTAATCTCTTGTTCGCCAGTATGGGGGTTATAAATCTCTCTAAGGTTGAACATGGCGGACCCCTTACTGCAAGCTTTTCCGCGATTAATTGGGTTGTCCGGGTCTCCCTGTATACTGAGGAGTTGTGGTCCACTGGCTGGTGCGTTATCCTTTGCATAGACTACCAGTCCACAACCGCATCCGCAGAAGGGACATATGGTAGGTATTGGCTTTACACCTATGGTACGAACTTGTTTTACGCCCATCGCTGTAGCACTTAAATCAAATCCAAGATCTGCTACTGCAAAGGTTGTAACAGTGGCCCCGGTTACCTTGAGAAACTGCCTGCGGGTAACCTTCATAGCTATCGCACTCTCCTTTCCCCTTTCTAATTTTTTACATTAATTAGAAATTATTACTAATTAAGTATACCATCCAATTAAAAACATATAAACATATTTTTTGCTATATTACATGTATAAAACAAAATTTCAATTTAATTACAAAAATCCCCTGCCATGTGACAGGGGATTTGATATTGCTGTATATTAATTACTTTAACAGTTGTGTTTATGAACAATATGCCCAGTTAGGTCGAGGTCATATCCACCAACTGAAAGTAACTGCTGTTTAAATGCCTGCGAATGAATGATCGATAGGAGATTGTCCAGCGATTGCCGACCCATTAATTCGGGTAATATGCATAAGTCATAGCGTTCTATTCCGATTGGAATAAAATCCAGACCCATTACGCTGGCTGCAGAATAGATTCCCATTCCAACATCACAGGCATCACTTTTTACCGATGAGGCGACAGCCAGGTGAGTAAATTCTTCTCGGTTGTATCCGTTGATCTCATCAGGTGATAGCCCTTCTGTTTTTAATAAATAGTCCAGTAATACTCTTGTGCCTGCTCCCTTTTGCCGATTAATATAGCGAACGCAAGGGCGTACCAGATCATGGATTCCTTCAATTTTTTGTGGATTTCCTTTTTTTATAATGAGACCTTGATGGCGTTTAACGAGGTTCATTAACATCCACTTTTCATCCGGCAAATATTTTTCTAAATAGGGAATGTTATACTCTCCAGTGCTTTCATCAAGTAAATGGACCCCTGCGATATGTGTTTCTTTTCTTTTAAGGGCGAGAATTCCTCCCATACTGCCCTTGTTACTGGAGATCATCTTCTGTTGAAAACGTCTCTGGAGAAGATCAATAAGAAAATCGATGGACATATCGTGACTACCAATGCAAACCAGTGTGTTTTTAATCTGTTTGTAAGAACGATGAATGATAACAGGACATGATTCACCCATATTTAAACCTTCACTGCCTCTCTCAATGTGAATGACTCCGTCAGATTTGACGAGCACACTGCTTAACCCTGCTCCACGGTTGAGCGGATAGGCAATAAAACGGTCCTCAATACGTGCGACGTTTACCTGAACATATTCGTCCACTCCCATAGGGGAAGGAAGTTTTTGCGACAGCGTTGCTTTAACGCTATTTGGTTCCGGAAGCTCTTTCCCCAATCTCTGGTAGATAATCGGATAAACAAAAAGCCTGAATATCAAATCTGCTGAAATTGGATAACCCGGCACCCCGATGACCGGTTTATCATCGATAATTCCCAGAATTGCCGGCTTACCCGGCCGTGTTGCGATGCCATGAATTAACAATTCTCCCAATTCTTCCACGATCTGCGACGTATAATCTTCAGACCCCGCGGATGAGCCGGAACAGATGACAACGATGTCAACTCTATCCTTAATGTTTAAAGCAGCTTCTCTTATTAATACAGGATCATCGGTAACAATATTGTTACACAAGGGAATAGCTCCCCACTGTTGACAGAGTCCTGCCAGCATATGACTGTTTGATTCGACGATTTGTCCGGGGGATAGTTGGCGGTTTGCGTCTGGAACCAGTTCAGTACCAGTTGGAATGATTCCTACAACCGGTCTTTTGGTTACCGTTACAGTTTCAACATTGGCTGTTACAAAGGAGGCAATTTCATAGGGACCGATGGGTGTATAACTAGGCACAATCATATCCTGTTCCACCAGATCTTCACCAATGGATCTAATGTGCTGCCAAGGGACAGCTGCCTTTACAATTTTGACACGATCATTGATTCTATTTATATCTTCAATCATTATTACTGCGTCGAAGGGAGCAGGTACATAATCTCCTGTGTCCAGTTCTAGGTACTGCTCGCAGCTAAGGTATACCGGATTGGTTTCACTTGCTCCAAAGGTTGTTTTTGCTTTAACGGCAATGCCATCCATGGCGGAAGCAACATAGTGAGGGGAGGATCTTTTTGCATGGACGGGGAGTGCAGTGATTCTCCCTAATGATTCCCTTGTGGGTATTACTTCCGTTTCTATATTATACCAGCCGTACTCCGCCAATCGCTGTGTGAATAATTCCAGGGCTTTTTCCAGGGGCATATTCTCAATATATACATTGCGTTCCATTCTTTCGACATCCCTTCTGAAGTTTTATTCAAGCGGAATTTTATAAAAAGTTTTTATTTGTATGATCTTTTGCTGGAAGCTCCTTCTTTAAGTATAATGGAAATGGAAATTAAAACAAATTATTGGAGAGAATTGTTATGGCAGAATTTTTAAAGGTATTAGATTATCGCGAAGCCAAAGAATTAATAATAAGACATTTTCCCAAACGGGATATAGAATGGGTGTCGATCAATAGATGTCATAAACGTAAGTTAGCTGCGGATATCATCAGTCCAGAAGATATTCCTGCTTTCCCGCGTTCTACGGTAGATGGTTATGCTGTAAAAGCGGCAGATACGTTTGGGTGCAGTGAATCATTTCAAGCTTTCTTAGACTATAAGGGAGAGGTAGTGATGGGAGAGGAACCTGCTTTTACCATAGAACCCGGGCAATGTGGTTGGATTCCAACCGGAGGCATGCTCCCTGCAGGAACAGATGCTGTTGTAATGGTAGAATATACTGAAAAGTTAACTGACACGATTCTCGTATCACGTCCAGTTGCTCCTGGAGAAAACATAATGCAGAAGGGGGAAGATGTGTCCGAAGGCTCCTTATTATTTGCTGAAGGAGTTACCCTGCGTGCACAGGAGATAGGCATGTTGGCCTCACTTGGTATCTGTGAAATACCGGTTTGGGCGCCGTTGCGTGTAGGTATTATTTCAACTGGAGATGAGATTATACCCATTGATCAAAAACCAGAAGGATCTCAGGTTCGTGATATTAATTCTTATACCCTTGCGATATCGGTTGAAGAGGCCGGTGGGATCGTTAAATCATATCCGATTATTAAGGATCAGTTTGATAAACTACAAACAGTTGTTACCCAGGCTCTTTCTGAAAATGATTGTATTTTGCTTTCGGGAGGAAGCTCGGTTGGACTGGCTGACTATTCGCTGGACGTATTGCTTTCGCTACCGGATTCCCAGCTTCTTTTTCATGGCATTGCAGTAAAACCGGGGAAACCGGCGATGGGGGTTCGTATTGGTGATAAACTGGTGGTGGGTCTTCCAGGGCACCCTGTGTCAGCACTGATGGTTTTCCATGTACTCTGTGCATCTGCCATGGGCAAAGACGAGGTAAAAAAACAAGAAGCCATTCTAACTGAAAACATTTCTTCCCAGGCCGGAAGAGACGACTTCATTCCTGCGTACCTCAAACGAGAAAAGGACATAGATATGGTCTATCCTCTTTTAGGCAAGTCCGGCCTGATGAGCATCCTTGCCAAAGCGGATGGATACCTGCACGTCCCCTATGAAAAACAGGGAATCAAAGCAGGAGAAAAAGTCATTTTGCACCTTTTCGAATGATAACCAACCGTGTCATAAGTGAGACAGTAGACAGATAATGCGACGTAAAGTTGGTTAGTTGGTTAGTTGGACAGTTGGTTAGTTGGACAGTTGGTTAGTTGGTTAGTTGGT
>JAYEHK010000115.1:0-13134 GCA_034659475.1 Bacillota bacterium
TGGTAATAATGGAGACTGATCAGGCCATTTTTAAGTAAAAAAGAACATCTATGCGGAAATTATTGACGAAAAATTTTAAATCACCTACTCTATCAAGGGAAAACACCCTGTTTCAGCAGGGGAATCATCAATAAATTCCTGACTAATTTCAGTTACTCCTGGCTGATCAAAAATCACTATCTCCAGTTCGGGATTCATCTGGGCAAAACTAATCGCAAATATTCCGTGAAACCCTCCCAGATCAATCATCTTTTTTGCTGAATTAAAACCCGGAACTGCTGATAAACTTTTATACGTAGCCTGCAATCTCCCCAGCAAAATCCGCCGGGCCATCCAATTAACACGTTCCCGATCGTATTCCCATTTAGCCTCTTTTTCCGGCCTTTCCGCAGGACCCTGGTACAGGCGTTTAGGTAATTTTATCCAATCATTACGTTGTTCTGCTGACATAAGCAGGGACTGGATGAAATAGGCTTCCCCTTTCACCAGAAATGGCACCAGTTCATCTTTTGTAGAATAGAACTCGCCTTCTTTATTAAGCAGTTCCATAGCAAAAAGCATATCCAGCAGTTTCTTTGTCACACCTTGATGGGTTCCCAACTCAATCGACAAGCTTTCACAACTTTTAGCTTCTTTAAGAATTGTAAAAAGATCCATTTCCAGTGCAGTCATAAACACCTGCCCTTTTTCAAAACCCAGTACTATATCACGAAGATATCTTTCTTTATCCATTAATAAAGGCTTTACTTCTATCAAATTCTCCATATTCAATCTCCTCCTTAACCATCCCTGCTCCGAGGACACAACCGCCAATGAAAATAGGTGAGGAGTGAGGGGTTAGGAGTCAGGCGCTATGCGCCAAGCATTGCCCTTACCCCTGACCCCTTACAAAAAAATCCGTGTTAATCCGTGTAATCCGCTTCTATTAAAAAATCAGCGTAAATCATATAAATCAGCAACCTTAATTATGACCGCAGGGAATATCGGTGGTACTCAAAAAGTGCGAAATCTGCGTCTATTCAAAGTCTATTTTCTAATTAACCCACTTCAACTGTCCAACTAACCAACTAACCAACTAATAACTCCGCTTATACTCAACCTATTTTCTCACTAAATTTATAATGTAAGCGGTACGATTGTCTGCAGAGACATCCCCTTTTCATTGAACGAAACAATCCTAGCATCGACCTCAAAATACTCTTTTAAGTTGCCTTCTGTTATTACTTCTTGAGCTGTCCCAAAAACAGCTCTTTTCCCTTTACCTAAAAGCAAGGTTTTATCTGCAATACGTAAAGCATGATCCGGATAATGGGTATTAACTATACATGTAATTCCTTTTTCTTTAGCAATCATCTCCAGGATTGACAGCATTAGAAGCTGATTTCTGAAATCCAAATGAGACTCTGGCTCATCCAATACAAGTATCTCCGGTTCAGAGGTTAACGCCCTGGCAATCAGAACCATCTGCATTTCACCACCGCTTATCTCTGAATAAAGCTTATCTGCCAAATGAGAAATGCCGATTACTTCCATGCTTTTCTTAGCGATAGCAATATCGCTGGCCCCAGGGGTAGAAAAAATCCCCAGATAAGGTGCTCTGCCCATTAAAACCATATCCAGCACTGTATAGGAAAATACCACCCCGTGGCTCTGGGGAACATAAGCAACTTTTTTCCAAATATCAGTTGGCTCCATTTGGGAGGTCGATTTCCCATCCAGAAGGGTTTCCCCTTTTTTCCATGTTACAATAGCCATTATGCACTTAAGCAGAGTAGTTTTCCCTACCCCATTGGGACCTAATATAGTCAAAATTTCTCCATCTTCAACAGAAAAAGATAAGTTTTTATAAAGGGTTCGTCCAAATTTGTATTTAAATTCGCCGTTTCTAACCTCCAGTTTCATGACCATTTCCCCCCTGTTTTTCTTAATAAATAAGCAAAAAACGGTGCACCAACTATAGCCGTCAGTATAGATAGTGGAATTTCCGCAGCTGTTGCAGTTCGGGCTATATTATCAATAATAAGCAGATAAAATGAACCCAGAGAAACACATACCGGCAATAGCTTTTTATGATTGGGACCTACCAGCATACGTCCTATATGGGGAATAACCAATCCAACCCAGCCTATTATCCCGCAAAGAGATACCGATACAGCCGTTATCAGAGTTGCAGCAACAATGATAATCCATCTGCTCCGTTCTACATTGATCCCCAATGCTTTCGCTTCATCTTCGTCCAGCGATAAGACATTTATTCTCCATCTCATAAGCAAAAGTATAATTATTCCTCCCAGAATCAAAGGTACTCCTATCATGAGGTCATCATATGATGCTCCCGACAGGCTCCCCATAAGCCAATACACAATAGTCGGCAATATGTCTTCCGGATCAGCAACATATTTAATAAGTGAAATAAGTGCTTGAAACAATGCTCCAACAATCACCCCGGAAAGTACCAGCATAAATAGCGGCGTCCCATTTTCCATTCGACTGATCATATAAGTTATAACAACCGCAATAATACCAAAGGCAACGGCCAGGCCCTGTATCATAAACATCTGCCCGGACAATAATATCCCCAGGGCTGCGCCAAAACCTGCGCCAGCCGCAACACCCAGTATCTGTGGACTCACCAGGGGATTACCAAAAATGCCCTGGAATCCTGCACCTGAAATCGCCAATCCTGCTCCTACCAGCATAGCCAGGATTAAACGCGGCAACCTTATATTTATAATTACTGATTCTTCTATACTGCTCCAGGTCTGGTCTATAGGAAATATATGGGATGCCAGTATATTTAATGTTGTTCCCGGTGATACCACATACCTTCCCAGACATAATGAAATTAAAAAAACCATTATCGGTAATAGCACCAATATAATTGTGGTAAGTTTTCCTCCTTTTGCTTCAGGTGTTTTTGTCAATTCTTCAGGCATCCAGTTTTCCTCCTTGACTGCTATCATCGTTAGCGACAGGACTATAAAATCCAAGCAGTATCAGAAGACACCGCTTTACAGTACCGTCTTTTGTCTATTCTGTTTTCTAATATCCTTTGGCAGCTGCGCGCACTGGATTCAGAATCATTTCAATCTCTTCGTCAGAAAGATTATAATTATAAAATCTGGAATAATAATCACTTATCTCGTCTTCTATCCTGTAATCAGAGAATAATTGTGGATTATTCTTTTGCGCCAGCCATTTTAACATCAGTGGTGTATCACCACTTGGAGGAAACCATCTGTAAATCCCCAGTGGTATCTTATAAACCTTACCTTCCTGAACAGCTTTAATCTTGCTCCAGTCCTGTCCTTTTATCGTGTTATTGATCAGATCTTCGGACTGAGTTTCAGTAAAATTAGTTATATAGATGATTTCCGGATTCCAGTTATATATCTGTTCCATATTAACTTTAGCCTTTACTTTGATTTCCTCGGCTACATCCTGAGCACCGGTAGCAAGCAGCCAGTGATGTCCAAAAAATCCGGAACCTGAAACCTCTATTTCCTTCTCAGAATGACGGAAAATCATCAACGCCTCTGGCCGTTCTGTTTGCGGAACCTTTTTAAGTTTTTCATCAATCATTGCCTGGGTTTTATGACCATAAGTGATAATCTCATCCGCTCGTTCCTGTTTATCCATAATCTGCCCCAGCAGATCAAGCCAGGAATTAAGTGTTTCCAGAGAATCCCCATTAGCAACCTTCATAGTCTGTATTGCTACTGCGGGAACACCAACCTCATCCATTTTTTTCACGTTGTTCCCTACATCGCCATACAAATAAACCAGATCCGGGTTCAATTTGAGCAGTTCTTCCACATTTATATCTTTGCCTTCTACAAAGCCAGTCTGGGCCTTTAGTATCTCCGGTGCCAGTTTCTTCAGCATTGAATTCTCCGCTGCACTCTTGGATGCAGGATGAATGCCTACCAGTTCTTCACAAGATCCACTAGCCAGATAATAGACAGCTGGAAACGGCAGAATCCTTCCAGTAACCACCCGCTCCATTTTTTCGGGTATTTCTACAGTTCTGCCATTCTGATCTACTATGGTTTTTTCCCCATCTGTTGCATCTGTAAGTTGAGACTGGTTTGCCTTCCCTTCACTATTGTCGCTGCCACAGCCAGTCAATGCGAACAAGCCCAATATTAGCATTAGCATAATGGGAACTATTTTAGACATTTTTAACTTCATAGTATACCTCCATTTCCCCTCTTATAATTTTCTTTTGTTAATTGAGCCTAACTTTTTTCTTTTAAACATAGGGAGACAAAAGAATTTTTCCTGTTCCCCAAACGACGACTTCAGTCGCCTTTGGAAATCCTGAAGTTTCATTTCCTTTTGCAGGAAATCAAACCCATTTCTACCTACATATACGAAATCATCATCCCAATAAAGACGACTGGAAAGTGCAACATGTGGAAAGGCAATAAACCTGCTCTTCGAATCTTCTGCTAAAAGTTCCTCATATAGAGGATCACCCACTATAAAATCATATTGTTTCTCATCTGTTAAGGACCTCAAATCATTCTCCTGCTCCAGACAGATATCACTCTCTTCTATCAATAATTTATCCATCGTAAAAAATGAAGCTACATCAACTTCAGTCATACCCATGTCCAGTTTGCAGCAATCCCGAATGGCATTAGCTCTCAATTGTTCCCCAATCACCAGGACTTTTTCCTGTCTTTTCAGCAGACTTTCATCCTGCAAAATAGCTGTTCGCTTGCTGCCGCTCATTAAAGAATCCAAGTCGGAAACAAATCTTTCTGTCGTTTTATTTCCAATCGGTAACCTGGCAATAAACGGAATACCGTATTCTTTTTCCATATACCTTGCCGCATCCATTCCGGAACGAGACACTACAATATTTGCACCGGCCTCGGCAGAACCAGCAATGGTCTCAAGCGTGGAGCCCATTCCCCAACAGGAAATCACCTCATATCCAGCTGTGTTTAATATGAAAATCAGCTTTTCTATATTCTGCTGTTTTCCGATATCAAGGGGCGTGGCACCAATGATATTAACCTTATTACAAGCTCTGTCCATTGCAGGCTTTACAAATGCCCGGGCTAACTCCAGAAACGCCATTGAACTTCCCGAATCATAATAGTTAATCCCATTCGTGTCAAAAGCCAGCACTGGTAATCCGGTCTTTTTCGTCAGGATATGTGCAAGAGCTTTAAAATGAGTCCCGATAACCATGGGGGCCGGGCTTCCCAAAAGAGCCACAAAGTTTCGTTCCAAAACACTTATGGCATCCTCCAGCTTAATAAGAAACTTTTCATCATCTCCGGTTACAGCATCTATCTCCCGTAGTTCGGAACTGTATATGGCACTTGAATTGCCATACCAACGAGGCTCATCATACCCGGTTACATTTCCGGTACACCCGCCTGCATCATGAACAACAACAATACCTCCCAATTCAAAAAGGACTGAACAAACCCCCGAATAATCCGGAGCAAATGGAGGCAATACCTTAAACAAATCTTTCATAAACCCATTACTCCTTTATATAACCATGCCTGAAGCATACATCTGTTCCCGATGGCTTTGGCTACTGTTTAGTGCTGTCAGCATTTCACTGAAAAGCGTTCTGATTGCTCTATATCCATAGGCCTGGGTATCTAGACTAAGAACTGCAGTACGAGCTCCGGAGCAAAAATAGCCAGCATCCATTCCTACCGCCAGGTCTACTTTCAATCCTTTTTTGAGAAAATCAGCCATAGTAGGATGAACATTCGTATAGACCCGGGTAGCAGGCGCATGTTTTTTCAGCCATTCAATATGTTCTTCATCGATGCTGATAATATCATCCGCAAAGATATAAGGTACTCTGAAGCCATATTCAATTAAAGCCCTGCTTAATTCAAACGGTCTGCCATTGGCAGTAGAACCTACAGCGACTGTCAGATGCCCTAATTCCGCCTGGTAATATGCAATAGTATCTTCTGCCTCTGCCAGGTAATCAGCTATGGGCAGTTTACTATCAAGATGTCTTTCCAATATGCTGTAATTGTAAGTAATGCTCTCCAGTCCATAGGAGACCGGCGCATAACAATACGGGATTCCCAGTTTGTACTGCATATGCTCTGCTGCCAGGCGGCCAAGGGGTTTTATCAGCACATTAAGCCTGGCCTGACTCATAAGATAAAACTCTTCCAATTTTGCACATGCCATAACATGATTAACCTTATCTATTCCTGCGGCAGACATGATTTCGTAAAGATCGCTGCCAGAATCTACAGGCGCGAAATTGCCAATAATATTAATCGCATTGTCCTTGTTTTGTGCGAGTGAGAGAAAATCGTAAACTGCACGCTGTATTGTTAATTGCGGCGGGGTTTTGCCATCCATTGCTATAGGATCCATATGACACGCCCTTATAGGAATCCCATGTTTTCTTTCAAGGATGTAAGCAATTGATTCGTAATCTGAACCCAGCAGATCATCCATACAAGTAGCACAAATAAGCATTGCTTTCGGCCTTGGCTTAATTTGCTCCATAATCTCATCTACCGCCCGGTAAACATTTTCTACATGTGCTCCTGTTACAAGGTCAATCTCATTAACATGCAAGAAAAACAATCGTTTTTTAAATCCCAGCTGTTTTCCTGCTATTGCTCCGTGGCGGCCACAACCGTTTGGCGATACAAACAACATGACTGATTCGGGAACCATCAGCCCCACTCGGATGATACCCCAGGAGCCCACGCTGGGAGGACAATAATGCAAACACGATACAGGTAATATACTTTCTCTGGTCCCTGAATCATTGTCACCCAATTCATTTATTGCCAAGCTATATGGCTGACTGTTCATAATGATTACTCCCATCATCGACGATACATTGGGCTACACCCGTTATGGCCCGAGAATAGACTGAATTCGGATTTCCCTGAATCGCCGTCATATTGCGGTCTTCGTATAATTGTACACTGCTGTCCCGCGGTATATCTCCGATTATGTCAATTCCATTCTCGGCAGCAAACTTTCTTACTATGATTTCTTCGTTCTCAACATTGCGACGATTGAGAATCATACCTCGCAAACGTGCATAATTGCGATCAGCAAAATTATCAACCGCAGTTTTTATATTTTTTGCTGCATACAGGGACATTTTTTCTCCTGAACTCACGATGATTACCTCATCAGCATAACCCTCTCGTATAGGCATGGCGAATCCGCCACAAACCACATCCCCCAGAACATCATAAAAAACATAATCCGGCTTATATATCTCAAAAGCTTTCAGTTCTTCCAACACATTAAACGCAGTAATTATACCTCTGCCAGCACATCCAAACCCAGGTGTCGGCCCACCTGCTTCTGCACATACAATCCCGTTGTATCCAACTGATGTAATTGCATTGAGTGATTTACAAGCCCCATATTCTTTTAAATAGTTCATTACAGGGGTAACCGGTTTCCCGTTAGTAAGATTAATGGTTGAATCCGCCTTAGGATCACACCCAATTTGCATCACCTTGTAACCCATGTTTGATATCGCCGCAGACAATGCACTCGTAGTTGTTGATTTCCCAATACCGCCTTTGCCATATACTGCAATTTTTTTCATATTACTCTCCCTTCAGTCATATTGCGCTTTATTGTCACCATAGGAATCCTTTGAAAAAACATCCCAATGATTGACTTAACGCATAAGTTAGTCATACCTAACTTATAGAACAAAAAAATATGTGATTGCGTTCACATACATTGAAAATGATTATCATTATATATAATTAATCACATTTGCCCATGTATGTCAATACCCCTATTATCCAAAAAATATATCCAAATATTTCCGTGCTCATAATCCTCTTATTACGATGCCTTCAATCTCCAACCAGCTGCCTCCTGTTCTAATATCCATAGGTAATGATACAGTCCTTCTTGTGCCAGCAATTCTATATGTCTTCCCTGTTCCGCTACCTTGCCGGCATTCAGGACAATAGTATTATCAACAGTTTTTATAGTCCTTAAGCGGTGAGCAAGGCCGCGATATGTGAAGACATGGTACTCACATACAAAAAGGCCAATGCTCCTAAGAGCGCGTACAAAGCCCGCAAGAGCCGCTTCCTTGGATACAAAGAAGTGCCCAGTGGGCTTGGACAAAGTATCTTAATCTGGTATCTTTATAATAGGAGGTGAATACAGTGAGACGTCAAGAATCCGTTGAGGACTATTTGGAAACAATCTTAGTTTTGAATAATAGATTAGGCATCGTACGTTCCATTGATATTGTACATGAGATGGGTTTTTCCAAACCGAGTGTAAGTATTGCCATGAAAAAGCTGCGTGAAAAAGAATTTATTACCATGGACATAAACGGCTATATCATATTAACACCAGAAGGAGAAAAAATTGCCGAGAGTGTTTATGATCGACATGTTACATTAACAGAAGTATTGGTGCATTTAGGTGTACCCAGAGATGTTGCCAAAGAAGATGCCTGCAGGATTGAACATGATTTAAGTAAAGTAAGTTTTCAAAAGATAAAGGCGTATTTCCAAGATCTAAAGCAACTATGACGGGGAACGAAAAGTGGGCTTGCTTATTTGTTCCATTACATTTAATAAACAACAGCCTCACTTACAATTAACGCAAGCAGGGTTATTGTTATGTTGTATTATTTTGTTAAAGCTGCGCCCAGTTCCTTACAAGACTCAACAGCCTCATCATCAGGATATTCATTGGCAATTACATAGTTGTAAACTATATTGCAACCTGCGGCCTGACAATCTTCCTCCCAATCTCGCATCCACTCGCCATCACCCCATCCGTAAGAACCAAACAAAGCGATTTTTTTGCCACTGAGAAATGGCTTAACTTCTCTGAACATTGGTTCAAATTCTGTCTCTTCCAATTCCTCGGCCCCCATAGAAGGGCAACCAAATGCAATTGCGCTATATTGGTTTACTTCTGCAGATGAAAAGTCCGATGCCAAAATCAGATCTGTTTCTGCTCCGGAATCTTTTGCCCCATCTGCGACCAAATTTGCCATTGCTTCCGTATTTCCTGTTCCGCTCCAATAAACTACTGCAATTTTACTCATATTTCTATCCTCTTTTCTAAATGTTTATTTTACGCAGCTAAGGTGAGCTGAATAATAGACTTTCCTTTTTGATACATTTTTTGATAAATAGCACTGCAATTTTTATATTGAGCAAAGCATTTTTGAGCTTGTTCTGGGTTTTCGTAGATCTTCCAGCATCCGCTGCAACAGAAATTTTTTCCTTGATGATGGATAAATCCCAGCACGTCATGCAGGGGATAACCAAGAAATAAGCCTATTTCGTGCGGGAAAGACTCGTCGTTAGTTAATCGACACGACAATACAGATAATAATTCGGGAATGTTTAAGTCAAAACCGTATCCAATAGAAGCAAGATATTTTAAAACATCTTGCTTCTTCAGGTCTTGAATTAAGCTCTTTTCTCGAAACACATAAACAAGAGAGTTGTTTTTACTATAACAACTCTTTATTAACATGATCTGAACACCAAGCGGCAAAAGTTTTTCGCTCCAATAATCCACTGAGCTGCAAGCCTCTTCTCGTGTTGCTTCATAACAAAATAAATTGGCGGTTTTTACACCTGCCAAGGTGGGAGCGCAATGCTCAATTAACAAATTCTCAAAAGTTTTTTTCATATCTGTTCTCCCCACAATGGAATAATAAATGGTGATAGACGATGTAAGTCTGCTGCTGTGACAGTTCTCACTCTTGCAGAATATGGTTTAGACATAAACAAAACGCACTTGACCTTTGTTTTTTAGCGGTATTTTTCTAAGGCGTGTTTCAATATCATTTCTGCCAATTATAACAGTCACCAAGCCTTAAGTTAGTTAACACTAACTTAAGGCTTAAAATATAAGGCTGCTTAAGCAACCAATAAATCAGCGTTAAGTTAGTTTAAACTAACTGGCCAATACATTATCACTTCATTTTCAATTTGTCAATAGGTTTAAAAACTGTTTGAAATCTATTATGTACTTAATTCCCGAGCCACTTTAGGTAACATTCATGCAGAAACCACATCCCATTATTTCACCTGCACGAGCTGCTTCTATCACTGCATTCAACGCGAGTAGGTTTGTTTGTTCAGCAATACCGTATAATATCAACGATCGATAATCACGGTTAATGTCTCTTTAGGACGGCATACCATCCTAATTACTGTATTCATTTTTCAGATGCGGCTCTGACAATGCCCGAGAAATACAATTCAGGCTTGAGCCAGGCAGTATTTGATAGGGTTTGTTCAATCGCTTGCAGATTTTCTTCACGCTATAGCAGGCGCCATGACTGTTAAAGTCGGTGGGACACAATATGATGTCCGACCTTTTTATCTGTTCCTCCAGGGCTTTTTCCCCGGCATGCAGATGACCATCATGATACTCAAACGCGCCGCCCTCTTTCTCAATCAGATCCCTGTAATATTCCTTCATCTTTGTCAGCCCACCGATAATAAGCACCTTTTTGGCGCATAGGCTTTGCTCTTCCGGCGATTTGCCGCACGGAGCTGCTGTACAGTTGAACTGATCCAGAATCTTGCTGATCTCCCGGTAAAGCTCATTATTAATATCCTCCTGAACGGAAAGATCATCTAGCAAGGTTTCTTTTTCTTTGGCGTTCTGCCGGATAAGGTGCTTGTATTCTATGGATTCCTGAGCGGATTGCTGCAGCTGTTCCTGCAGTCTACATACCTGCTCTTCCAATGCCTGATTCCTAGACTGCATCAACGACAGTTCTTTCTGCACGTTTTCCAACATATAAATATCTTCCAGCCGCTGGTTATAATCCGATAACCGAGCTTCCAATTGCATACGTTTTTCCTGTTCGGCCTGCAGCTGCTCGGACAGCCTTCGGTTGTTTTTCTTTTCTGTTTTCAGCTTTTTTGACAGCTCTTGATTGTGTTTGGAAATTTTTTGATAATCAGCCTTTTCTTTTCGCACTGTTCCCCCATTCAGGTGGGAAAGCATATGTACCTCACAAAACAGAATGTGCATCGTCTCAAAAGATATCCCCGGATGCGTTGCTGCAACCCAGTAAAGCCCGCAAACATCTCCTGTTTTTAAATGTTCACGCCAAACATCAACGAATCCTTTTTCATCTAGATCAGCATAAAGAGCAATATCGTGCCGATATTTTTGGTTCAATAACTTATCCAATTGATAGGATACTTTGTTTTTGGCAGCGCAGCTTTGTACCATAATGCCATGGATTTCGTAGTCGTTCATTTCTTTGCAGTCAAATTTGAGTTTTTTCAAAATATTTCGTTGTTCCTTCAGGCTTAAACATGTACCGCATACAGAACAAGGCAGCATGCCGTCAATCTCCCAGATAAACTTGCGGCGTTTTTTTTCATTCAGTTCAGCATTTTTTCGGTATTCAGCAATGTTCTTGTCAATCGTCTTCAACATAGTGTTTATCTGCTTTCCCTCCTTTTTTAACAATTACTTTTGAGAACTCTGGCGTTTTGCAGGGAAAATGTAATCTCCTCGCCTTCCTGATACAAATTGTTTTTATCACTCTGCAGACAGAGCACATTATCCTCTGTTTTAACCGTATAATTCATCGCATTGCCACGGTACTGTTTTTCCAGATATGTTTCCGATTTCCATTTCCATCCAGACCTTTTGTCCCAAAGGCCCGCAGCCTGTGTGAAAGACATCCAAAACATCTCCATGTTTCTCTTCAAACTTCGTTTCCAGAGTATTGACCATTTGTTCTGATCCGGAGATATAAACCAATATTTTCCCTTTAGCCGCTGCCTGTTGGTCACCCGCAGGCTCACCACCATCAGGCTGATTTTGCTGCGAACCACAGCCCGATAGAGTGGCTGCACAGATCATAAGTGCGGTTAAGATAAGTCCGATCCCCTGTTTTTTCTTTGTCTCTATTCCTCCTCCGTATTTTGTTAGGAAATCCTAACAAAATACATAAAAAAATTCACTTATTGAAAATGATTATCAAAATCATAGTACGCTGATTTTCTTTCTCTGTCAAGGACCTCATCACACTTTTTACAGCAATCAAGAAGTGATTCCAATGAAAAAAGCAAAAATAAGCGTGTTTAAGTGTATATTCTATAAGTATTTTCCGCACCGGGCAACACTGACTGTTACTGTTACCCTCACTCATTATTCAGCATACCCTTGAAACAGCGTGTACGTGTAAAAAGCATGATAGTCTGCTAAGTTGAGAATAAAATCCGGAGAATCAGGATTACAAAGCCGTTTGTAATAACTCCATGTTTTGCGGCTCACCTCTTGTTCACAGCCACCCCATCGCATTTCAAATAAATCGGTTAATGCATCACGCATTTCCTGATTCAAAGGAGCTGAAATATTGCCAATGTAAGTATGCGTATTAATATCGCGGTAACCGGCCTTTAAAAACCATCGTCCGGCACGCATGAAATGTCTTTCGGGTTGCATGGTTTGGTTAAACGGTGCGATGCCTGATGGTGTTGCATTTAACTGTGCCTCAATGGAGGGATGTCCGGGAAGCAGCATCTGGGAAGACCAAATCAGAAGAAAGACCATACCACCCGGTTTGACAACGCGTTTTAGTTCTTTTAAAAGAAAAACCGAATCTGCCTGGATGCATCCAATACAATCCATGCTGCCTGCCCAGTCAAAGGTGTTGTCACCGTATGGTATGGAAGAAACGTCACCTTGCTTGAGTGTAATCCTATTCTGCAAACCTCTTCTGGAAGCCAGATTATACGCTTCATCCAATAAACCCTGAGAGTTATCAAGACCCACGACGTGACCCTCAGGGCCAACTTCTTCTGCCAGCATCTTGGTATACAAACCTATCCCACATCCTGCATCCAAACCATAGGCAGACAAAGGAAGGTCCAAGTCTTTGAGCACTGTTTTTACAAGCGGTTGTCTATAAGAATGTGCCAGATGCAGACTGGCTGCATATTTCTCGATATCAGTCATACAATATTCACCTCTTTTTTTACATCCTTAGTAATTTATTATATTTTAATTTTGATTCCCCTGCTGAAACAGGGTGTTTTCCCTTGATAGAGTAGGTGATTTAAAATTTTTCGTCAATAATTTCCGCATAGATGTTCTTTTTTACTTAAAAATGGCCTGATCAGTCTCCATTATTAC
>JAYEHK010000116.1:0-13127 GCA_034659475.1 Bacillota bacterium
ACACCAAGACCGTCCCCCTGTGTCAAGACCGTCCCCCTGTGTCACCCCTGTTTACTTACTTTTTCAATGAGTGTAATCATATCAGAGGGGAAAGGGGCTATCAGTTGCAGCGTTTTCCCAGTGCGCGGATGTACAAAAGCCAGTTCGTGCGCATGTAAAGCCTGGCGGTTGATAAATGGTGATGGTGTGCCATATAAAACGTCTCCGCAAATCGGATTGCCCAGGTGGCTTAGGTGTACGCGAATCTGATGGGTTCGGCCTGTTTCCAATGTAAGGGATAGCAGGGTGAAACCCTCATATCTTTGTAAGACAGTAAAATGGGTGATGGCATTTTTTCCAGCAGAATCAACAGTTCTGGGGGAACGGTTCTGATCGATTCGAGCGATCGGCAAATCAATGCAGCCGCAGTCCTTTTCAATATTACCTTCCACAATGGCCTGATACCTTTTGTGTATCAGGCCTTGTTTTTGTTGCTGAAAAAGGGCCTGGTGTGCCCATTGGCTTTTTCCAATCAACACCAGACCGGATGTATCCTTATCAAGGCGATTAATGGGCCGAAACAAAATCGTTTTTCCCTGCTGGGTCCAGTAATAGGTTACCGCATTTGCCAGGGTTCCATCCGGCATATGGGGTGCGGGGTGAATGGCCATATCAGAGGGCTTGTTCACCGCCAGAAAGTCAGTGTCTTCATAGACAATGTCCAGTGGAATATCCTGTGGTTCAATATGATTGGTTTCCTCAAGGTTTATATCTACCGTTACCAGGTCACCGGATTGCAAAGGATAATTGGCTTTGGTTATCTGTCCATTCACTCTGATTTTTTGTTGCCTTTTTAGTTTGGTTAACAGGGAATGGGACAGATGCAAGTGGGAGATTAATACATCCCGAAGAAACATATAACCGTCCGCCGGATCAAAGAGGTAGATTAAGGTGTTGTCGTACAGTGCCGGTACCTCCTGTCGCAAGTGTTTTCTTCTGAATAAGACAAGGGGCAGTTCGAAACCATTGAAAAACATCTCTTTATAAATTACACCATACTATATATGGTAGAAATAACGTTTGCATTACCACTGCATATATGCAACGCTTTTCAAAAATGCTACTTTTTCACTGGTTTCGGACAGTTCCTCTGACTCATTCAGTGCAGTTACCTCATATTTATGGAGAAAAAGGGGAAGGGACAATTGTTTTATCATCACAATAATGCTTTTTTATGCCTGGTTCATAATCGTCCCCTTGCGTCTCTATGAAATGCGTTCGACTTTTTCATTTTGTTATTATAATATACAAATAGATAGGTTGCATACGAGGAATTTCTGTTTGGGGAACAAGGGGTGAGAATACATGATAAAATTATCTCGGTATAATAGGCTGGAGACCTTGTGGGACGGGATCAAACAAAACGATAGCATTCCAGATGAAATCAGGATTGAAACCGAACAGACACTTTTGCGAAACAAGCTGGAGGTAAACGTTAATTTCACTGACCATAGAATTGAGAAAGAGGAATTTGAAATCAGGCTGGCCGAGTCTTACGGCACGATTGCGCTGGTAAATCCTCTGGTAAAAGATGCTTCAGCTAGACTGGGGCAGGATGTAAAAATAATAGTGACAGATCCAAACGGGTTGATTATTTCCTGTCAAGCGGAGGATGTTATTGGCTATCGTTGTCCAGCAGCGGAATTGGTAAATAGCAATCGTCAGTTGAAAAATGTTGTGGATTTAGGGAACATTAATGAATCGGATTAAATCAATAGCAAAACGAGCAGCAAAGTCCTCTGCTACGGTTTTAATTGAAGGCGAGAGCGGAACTGGAAAAGAATTGTTCGCTGAGGCCATTCATCAAGAGAGCCAGAGAACAGGACAATTTACTGCTATAAATTGTGGAGGTATACCATCGGAATTAATTCAGAGTGAATTGTTTGGGTATGAAGAAGGGGCGTTTACAGGCGCAAAAAAAAGAGGCTGTGCGGGGAAATTTGAGATAGCCGATGGTGGGACTGTGTTCCTGGATGAAATTGGTGAAATGCCAGTTGATATGCAGGTAAGCTTGCTGCGGTTTCTTCAGGATAAAACGGTCACCTGTGTTGGGGGCCATACCTCCAAAAAAGTGGACGTGCGCATCGTAGCAGCTACAAACCGGAATCTGAAAGATGAGGTCAGTAAGGGTAATTTCCGAGAAGACCTGTATTATCGGTTGAATGTAATTAATCTTCAAATCCCTCCATTGAGAGATAGAAAGCAGGATATTCCGATGATTGTGAATTACCTGCTGCAAAGATTATGTGAAGCGGAAGGTGAGTCTGAAATAACGATCAATCAACAAGCAATGGAAGGATTAATGAATTATGACTGGCCAGGCAATGCCAGGGAATTAGAGAATGCAATTCAACGAGCTTTTATACTGCGACAGGATGATGAACTGGATTTTGATCAGTCATCCATTACAACAAAAACTGAAGGCTGTAAGAAAGACACGATTGACGCGACAATAAGCAACGTTGAAAAAGAGGCAATAGAAAAAACATTAAAAGCGTACAACGGAAATATCTCGCAAACTGCGAATGCACTAGGAATCACCCGGCAAACATTATATCGAAAAAAAACACTCAATATAGAACGCTAGCGTTTTATCCGGCCTGTAAAGGACCGATTCTGGTAGCTGAATTCCCAACTTGTAAAGGGAACAGGTACCAGAATCGGTCCTTTCTATTATCTGCACTGTCTGCGGACAGTTGTGTGATTGTGTTACATATGAGTGCGTACACCTGGGAGGGAAAGTTCTAAAAATCGGCATTTCTTATCTGGCACGGTATTTGCTTTATAGATAATTAGTAAGCCAAAGAAGGGGGGACAGGAAACTACGTTATAAAAGCAATACATTTGTTTATCTGAAGGAGGGATCTATAAAAATGTCTAATGTTGTTGCCTGTTACAAATGGGTATTAGATGAAGCAGATATTAAGATTAATCCTGATCTTTCTGTAGATATGAAAAAGGCACAGGGGAAAATCAGCGATTATGACAAGAATGCACTTGAAGCAGCGGTACAGGCTGCGGGTATACTGGGCGGAAAAGCGGTAAGCCTAACGTTCGGAAACGCAAAAACTAAACAATCTTTAAAAGTGGTGCTTTCAAGAGGATTGAAAGAAGGCTGCTGGGTTAACGCAGAAGAAGCCAATACTGCAGATGGCGTTGTTACCGCCAAGGTGTTGGCTGCAGCCAGAGCCATCATCAGTGAAGATAATACAGCCAAAGTTGGCCCGGCCTATATGAAGGAACTGAACAATATCAAACTGTTGCCCACAATGAAAGCTGTGGACGGCTACAAAGATGTGCTGGATATTCCCAGGATCTACACCAGTTATCCCAACATGGCTGGCGATGTTTTCAGTCAGCTGTTTACCGTTGATGATTGGTTATATAGTATGATAAACAAAATGTCAGGGGATACATGGGGACGATTTTGGTGTGTCATTTTCTAATAGTTTTTCTGACAATTCAAATCAGATACTTAAAATGACACACCAAAAACGTCCCCGTGTGTCCACCTGTGCCTTGCTTTACCAGTTTCCAGGGTAGAAGTTCTTCTTCAGGCTCTGGTGCAGTTCACCACGAAGATCTGGATGAGCGATAGAGATCAGTTCCAGAGCGCGTTCCCGTCGAGTTTTGAAGCGGAGGTCTGCGATCCCATACTCAGTGATTACATAGTGTGTATAGGTGTGCGGGACCGTAACCGGTGTACCCAGGGGAAGTTCTGGTACGATGGTCGATTGCAGGCTCCCATCTGATCCTTTTCTTGAACTGCGTAATAGCGTAATGCCTTTACCTCCCTCAGACCAGTAAGATCCCATGGCAAAATCAAGCTACCCGCCGGCGCCGCTGATCATTCGGTGTCCGATTCCCTCGGCAGTAATCTGGCCGCTTAAATCAATCATTAACGCCATATTCATAGCAACCATTCCGGGGTGGCGGGCAATTAGAGCGGGGTTGTTGGTGTAGGCTGCGGGGTGGATCTCACAGGCGGGATTCTCGGTTACATATTCGTACATGGCTTTGTCTCCCAGACAAAAAGTCCCAATGGAGATTCCTTTATGCAAAGGTTTACGAGCGTTTGTCACGATGCCATGTTCAACCAGTTGCGGCAGTCCCATGGGAAACATCTCTGTGTGTACGCCAAGATCGTGAATTCCTTTCAAACCGCTGACGACAGCTTCGGTTATTCCTCCAATTCCCATCTGAATCGTGTCGCCATCTTCAATTAATTCCAGTACATAGGAGGCAATGGTATCCTCCAGTTCAGTAGGTGGGGTTATTTTAAAAACAGGCAACGGGCTGCTGTGTTCGATAAAACAGTCAAATTCGGAAATATGCATCCAATTATCTCCAAAAACCACTGGCATTTGATCATTAACTTCGCCAATCGCTAATCGCAGTTTCCCGGAGGCCTTACCTTTACGAAGACTCACCATGGTATAATCGTCGGTCAGACTAAGATTTACAAACCCCTCTTTGTTGGGGGGAGTTACCATTGTAATATAGACATCACTGCGCAGCCCGCATTTATCTCCGGCATCCATAACAGTGGTAATCATGTAGTCGCAGTTATGGGCATAAGAACTTCGAATGGTATCAATTCAGAATCACATTACTGCGTATATGACAGAAGATGCGTCATAGAGTTGGAAAGTTGGTCAGTTGGAAAGGTTGATCAGGACCGATAGAACACAGGCTCGCTATGCTCGCACGCCAGCGTTAAATAATTTTCCTTTAACATTTTCTCTTCATCTTTCATACAAGTAGGATAGAAAGATTGGAGGGGAAAATGAAGTGAAAATTGTGTCGTATTTTTATTTTGGCAGCCGCATTTTAAGGCTGATGAGTCCTTACATGCGGGGAGATGATATTCAGATTTTACAGGCATTGCTTAATATGCTGCCGGATGATATTATTCCCAGTAATCTTGTTCTAGATGGGATTTTTGGGCCTCTTACGCAAAGTGCGGTAATGAATTTTCAGCGCTACTTTGATTTGGTGGTTGATGGGATTGTTGGACAGGAGACTTATTTGCGTCTGGGTCATCGAATCGGAAAATATGCCGCTTCTGAGCCCGTGTTTTCATCCCGGGTTTTAAATGAAGGTGATCAGGGCGCGGATGTTAGTGTGCTGCAAAACCGTCTCACCGTCTACAAAAAGGGATACTTTAACCGGATGGCAGATGGTATGTTTGGGGGGTTCACAAAGGATGCGGTAGTGCGGTTTCAGTCTGATTTTCCAGATCTCAATCCAGATGGGATTGCTGGGCCTGGCACTTATGAAAACATTTTTATATGGGCACCTCTGGGTGGAAGAACATTGCGGTCTGAAAATAGAGGGTTGGATGTTTACTGGCTGCAGTACTACCTTTATCAGCTTGGATATTATCAGCGAATGTTAAATGGATATTTTGATCAGCATACCGAAGATGCGGTGGAAGATTTTCAACGGGATGCTGGCATTACTATTGATGGAATTGTAGGACGTCAGACTTATCTGGCGCTGGGGACCAGTATTTCTTTTCCACAGCAGGAATATTATTATCGGGTACAGAGTGGGGATTCGGTTTATACTATTTCACTATTGTTTAATAAAAGCATGGAGGATATTATCAAACTTAATCAGCTGACACCGCCTGACTATACGATTTTTACCGGTCAGTTACTGAAGATACCGGTGCCTTTGCCGTTTCACATCGCAGTAAAAGGAGAAACAATGCAGGATCTGGCTGTGCGTTATTCACTGTCTCTGCAAGATATTAAAAAGGCTAACAATATGGTCCCGGAAGGGTATCTTCTACCGGAGGAAACAATTGTACTGGCCAGTTATGAGGTGGATCTGAACGGGGATATGATTTTCCTTGAGAAAACCGGTGAGAATACAGACGAACTGAAAAAGTTGAATCTGGACAGTGGGAGCGAAGAAACGTTGCTTCATCTGGTGGGTATAAGTACCCGCAGTATTTTCCTGAGCAAGGACCGTCAGTCGCTGGCGCTGTTTCGGGATAATGGGAACCAGATTCTGATCTATGAACTTGCGTCGGAAACAAGCAGAGTCCTGAATCTTACTACATCTGCTGAATATCTTGACTGGTCTTTTGATAGCAATATGCTGGTTGTGGGTAATGGTATTGTTATCGATGCTTTTGACGGTCAAACCTTATTTACCTTTGCTGGCTTAATGCCACAGTGGTATACGGATAACAAGACTTTGCTCTATGCCGCGGAAGAGTCTAGTTTGAGAAAGGTCAATATTGAAACTGGAGCAGATGAACTGGTGCTAATTGTGCCGGATACGAATATCTGGTTTTTCCAATTGGCTGCACCGGTTAACAAGGTGATTATCCTGGGGTTTGTGCCACCAGGCAGAGTAACGTTTTCTTTCTGGTATAATCTGACAACTGATGAGTTAATTGAATTTAGCAGCAGTGATTACTTTGCAGATTGGTCTAGAAATTACGGTACATTCCTGCTCATACACCGGGACTTCTACGGAGAATTTTTCCCCTGGTTCTACGAGGCAGTAAATAACTATGATGGATTTGCAAACTTTGAGGGTCAGGAAATATACTCCAAGTCGCTGGAGCTCAATCAGGATAATTTTTCACCAGATGATAAAGAATTCTTCTCGGTGATGAGCAATCCCTCTCGTTTTTACCCCATTCCCGTTCGGGGAAGGGATGTTTATGTAAAGCTTTCAGATTCCCGGTTATTAAACCAGATTACGATGGAAAGACAAATCTATAGTCCAGTCTGGCTGTAAAACGTGTCAAAAGGACCGTCCCCGCGACACGGATATTTTAGTTGGTTAGTTGGTTAGTTGGTTAGTTGGAAGGTTGTAAGGTTGAGGCCTGTTAGGAGAATTGCTAAGCTTCAACGTTCCAACTAACCAACTAACCAACTAAAATATCCTCACAGTGTGAGGGTAACTGTTGTTCCTTCTCCTAATTTACTGCTAATTGTTAATTCACCCTCATGTAATGTAACGATTTCTTTACAGATGGACAGCCCGAGGCCACTACCGGATTTTGCAGAATCTCCCTTAAAAAATTTTTCGGTTAACCTGGGTAAGTCTTCGGGAGAAACGCCACTTCCATTATCCCTAACTGTAACGATAACCCAGTTGTCTTTTGTATCCGTGATGATTTCTATTTGTCCACTCTCCGGGGTGAACTTCAGAGCGTTAACCATAAGGTTTATAAGGACCTGTTTGACTCGATTACGGTCTGCGTAGAGCATGGGGAGTGTATTGTTGGCATGAAACTGCAAGTTTATCCCCTTTTCTGCTGCTCCTGGATGAAATTGACGCAGGACTTCCTGAACAAGGTCATTCGTATTAAATGGACTCTTTGAGAGAGTAAATCCTCCGGACTGATACCGTGAAAAATCCAGCAAATCTTCAACGAGACTGGATAAACGATCTGTTTCATCGGAAATGATTTCCAAACCCTGAATGGTTTCCTCCTTGTTGTTCAGATCCCCTGAAAGCAAGGTTTCGCTCCAACCTTTTATGGATGTTAGAGGAGTACGGAGTTCATGAGAGATGGAAGAAATAAACTCGTTTTTGAGCTCCTCACTGCGTGCAATCTCATCTACCATATAATTAAAAGTGTCAGCCAGGTGGCCAATTTCATCATTTTCACGCCGTACTGCTTTTTTAGAATAATCGCCTTTGGCAATATGTCTGGCAGCCACTGTCAATTCTTCTACCGGGTCAATTATACTGCGTGCCAGGACCAGACTAAACAATCCCGAAAAAAGTAGAACCAGGAAGCCGGCTCCCATTCCCAGTAAAGCGATTTCCTTGATCTCTGTTTCCACTTGTTCTAAAGAGCTTACATAGCGCAAAAAGCCGGCCGTTTTTCCCTGATACAACAATGGGGCAGAAACAGCTGCTACGTTTTCTCCGCTTTCACTTTTATATGTGCACACTTGGGTAAGACCCTGTTTTGCTTTTATTACATCTGGCGTTTGGATCAGGTCTTCATAATAAAAACCATCGGCATCTTCAATCAGGTATCCGTTTTCATCCAGGACTTGAACTGCCAGCGATTGTTGATGACGGGCATCTTCCATAATATTAGCTGTTCTATATTGGAGCTGACGATCTGGCAGATATCGATTATAGAAATTAGCTGCTACTGTAGCTCGATCCAGCATTAACTGGCTGATTTGATCATAGTAATAATGTCTGGCTGAAAATACGAGAATCATTTCCGCAAGAAATATGGTTAATATAACAAATGTTCCGGTTTTGATCAGTAATTTTCGTTTTAATCCAGACAAATTTTATTCTTCCTTTCCCCAGCGGTATCCATATCCCCAAACTGTGTGCAGATACTCTGGATCTGATGGATTGTCTTCGATTTTTTGCCGGATGCGACGGATGTTTACATCCACGATCTTGGGGTCACCGGGATAATCAATTCCCCAGACGATATCCAGGATATCTTCTCGGCTTAAGGATTTATTTACATTTTCAAGTAATAACTTAACAATGTGGAATTCAGTAGGAGATAGATTAATTTCGTTTTTGTTTTTTAACATTTTTCGTTCATCAACGAGTAGTTCTAAAGATCCGTCTACTAAGGCATGATAATCTGATTGCACGAAAAGCTGTGTTCGTCTTAAAACAGCTCTGACCCGGGCAACTAGTTCTTTGGGACTGAAAGGCTTTACGATATAGTCATCTGCGCCGGCTTCCAGTCCCTCTATTTTATTGCGTTCCTGGCCTCTGGCTGTCAGCATAATGATACCCATCTGTGGATATTCCCTGCGTAATTGCCTGCAAACAGCAATGCCATCTATGCCGGGGACGACAATATCCAAAATCGCGATAGAAATGCTTTTGTTTTCTGCTTTCTCTAGAGCTTCGTATCCGGTTTCTGCTTCAATTACTTCAAATCCGTTGCGAACCAAATTGATTTTAATAAATCCCCGAATATTAGCTTCATCTTCCAAGACTAGTATGTTTATCACAGATACGGTAACCTCCTGAAACGGTGTAGTAAAACGGTTTTCGTCTGCAAACGAAAACCGTTTTCAAATATACGTAAATTTTATACTATCAGAATTGCAGGCCATATAACAGCATGTGCTTCCTGTCAAATAATAGTTGGTTATTTATTGGATACCGTAATTTGCAGGTCCAATGCTTTGTCCCAGTTGTATCCGTCGGGGATAATGGTTATCTTAGTTTCACCAGCCTGTTTGGCTTCAAAAACACTCCAAGAAGTAGAATCTAAAACCATTTTTCCTCCATCGTCAGCGTATGACATGATTCGTTCCGTAATTCCGTTGGTGTTTTGGGCATCTCTGATCAGATAGAGTTTTTCTCCTACATGCATATTGATGGTTTTATCAGAATAATCCGAGGTTGTGTTGAGGTCTGTATCGATAGCATAGTGTGCGATGATATCATTTTCACGTTTTTCACCAAGATCTGGTGGAATGACTACAGGGGTGGTACTGAAATCTTTTCCATTCCATTCATAATACGTTCCCTGACTGCCGGATTGTACGATAAATCCCTCTTTGTCAAATTTCATTCCGCCATTGGGTATACCTTCCCCAAAATTGTTGAAGAGATCTGTAATTTCTTCATGCTTTTCACCCAGGAGGACGAATTCGAAGTATCCGCCATTACCAGACCAACCTCCGATGGCTATCTGTTCTCGATCATCATCCATCAGTTTTTCTTTGCCCAAAAATTCTAATCGCACAAATTCCCACTGATCTTCCCAGACCTTGTGCCAGCTTTTTTCTTCTGGTTGATACTGTTCCACGATAATGCCAGATAATTCAGGAGTTCCTCCATCTTTTTGTGGTATCCGATATGTCACCACACATTCAGCGGGACTCTGTTCTGATAGCGAGATTTGTCGTACTTCTTTTATTGCTTCGATAGGTAGATCCTGGTCGATTTGTTGTAATGCTTGTTCCTGTAATTCTGTTTTAGCCGGTTTTTCCATTAGCTTTTCCGGATTTGTGCCTGCACAACCTGATAAAAAACAAAATACTAACAGTAGGGTCACGCATAAGAACCATTTTATTTTGTTCATCCAATAAACCCCTTCTCATTATTTATTTAAATTGCTTATGGATACTATTGTACGACTGGGCGAATCGTAATTGGTTACAAAAGGGTTAAAAGCATAAAACATCTCCTTGCCTCTCCATTGACTTTATGAGCGTATGTCGATATCCTAAAAACAATAAAATAATCAACGTAATGTGGATTTCACTGTGAAAAGTAACAGGTATTCCAATAGGAAGTTTTGTGGGCTTTTGCAGAGGGATCAGTCATCAAAAAGTGGAGGGCTATTTAATGAATCAATTAAAGCAACATGCAGAGCTTCTAAAAAATGTACTTTCGTTGAAACGTGATCCGGTTGGTGTGAGGTTTTATAAACAGGGAGAAAAACTGCCGGATGAAGATTATGAAAAACAGAAGAAAATGCGTTACTGCCAGGCCGTTATGGCAGCAAGTGAAGGTAAAAAAGTGATTCTCTCTAGTGAAAATATAGCTTGTGCTGCTGCTTCTGCGGCATTTGGGTTTCGCTCATTACATCCAAAATTGGCTTCTGGTGAGGGGCATTATAATGTGGGAACGTTTGGAACACAGGAAGCGGCGAAGAAGGTAATGGCGGAAATGCCCCGCTTACCATTGGAGGAGTATGCTTATGTGGCGTTAGCTCCTTTGGGTGAAGTTGATTATGAACCTCACGTCGTTGTAATAGAGGCGGAAACAGAACGGCTGATGTGGCTGGGTCTGGCTTCTATGCATGATACAGGAGAAAGATTGCAATTCAATACCTCGGTGGTGCAGGCAACCTGCGTGGATGCTACGGTTGTACCGTTTGTTTCCAAAAAGGTCAATGCTACTTTAGGTTGTACAGGATGCAGAGAGGCATCAAATATTGATTTCACAGAAGGAGTTATTGGAATTCCATTTGGACAATTGGAAAGGGTTATTGCCAACCTTTCCAGACTGTCGGAAAAGGTCATACCCCAGAACAGAAGCAAACTAGCTTACCAACGATATAAAGAAAAGAAGTAAGGCTATTAAGAAAAGAATACTTACTGCGAAAAGGACCGTGTTTGTTCACGGTCCTTTGTTTTTTTAGTAAGAAAATAGAGAGCGTAAAACGCACCCTACGGGTACCACAAATACTCCCTTCGGTCGTTTAAATAGGATGCTGATGTACGCGGATCGAAGTTGAAGCTTCCTCTACGGTATATGGCAGATGAGTCCTTTTCCCCACCGTAGAGAAGACTTCAGTCTCCGTCATCACATGGCATTGTATACATATGGGGTCAGACACATTGTGGAATTAACACTACATTCACTAATGTAACTGGTAATTCAGAAGATAGGGGACGGGGTTGTTGACAACCCATTCAAACCCTGTATTAGAAATGTTGTCAACAACCCCGTCCCCTTGACACTCTAAATATATAACTACAAACTATATGTTAGATAATATTTATCCTTTTTGTAGCCAGAAAACAACAAACGCCTGTAACGCTTAGTTATAGGCGTTTTTGAAATCTAACACAATGAACTTGTGTTAGATTATAAATCCTTTTCAAAAAGCCAGCTAATTAATGAGATCACTACACAACACGTAAATCACCTCACCAGCCAGTTGGCTTGAAAAGATTAAGAAAACCGACAATAATAAGAGATCAGCTTCAACGCTCAAAGATATCATTGTGGATGCTGTCAACGAAGACCATATGTCCGTAATAATAGAGCCATCAATTCATTAATTGAGAGCCACCTCATCCAGGACAGAAGGCCACAGTGATCATCCTTTAGAATGTTTAAAAATTTACATACTATTTTTATACAAGTGCTTCTCTAATTGATAACCGACATAAAATAAGATAACTGCCACGAGAAAAACAGCCGGCATTTTATTTAAACTGCTGGCATTACTTAATCCTTGCACAAAAATATTTAATGGAGTATAACCTCCCGCCAACATAAATATCAAGCTGTAGGTAAAGTCGGTTATAAGTGGGATAAAGGTGTTTTGCAGCAAAATGGTCAGAAAATATACCAGGGCTGTTAAAAACATGCTTTGAATGACTATCGCAATAAACAAAAACCAAACAAAATCATAGAGGAAGGTGGCAGCAACAAACGCCGCCCCAATATGTAAGACATATAAAACCCATAAGATGATCGCTTTCCCCAAAAGGCTATCTCGTTTTTGTTTATATACAAAAAGCAATTCCTTGCCCGGTGAGTTAAAGTAATCCTTTAAGATAAAAAGCGACCACCACGGGGCAAAACACGGGATATATAACTGACAGATAACGGTAAAAGATGGGAAAGAGTCACCGTATTGCTTTAATGAGGCAAAAACTGTCAGAGGAACCAATATGAAAAGAACGACCAGGGGAACAAAATAGTAAAAGCGCAGGTTCTTCAGTTCAAGATATAACCTGCTCATTATGCCAATCCCCTAACCAAACATATATAACCATCTTCAAGGCTGGGTTCTTCGCTGGAAAAAGCCTGCTTATCCTGCGCCAGTACTCTATGGTAGACTTCTCCCCCTATCTCCTTGATCTTAAGACAGAAATTATCCCCAGCAATGCTGGACAAATCAGTCTCCTTAACCTGGTATACCTTGTTCAGTGCAATGTTTTTTAATTCAACACAAGATCCGTTGAACAATATTTGCCCCTTGTCAATAACGATGACACTATCACAACGGCATCGACATCCTCCACAATGTGGGTGGAGATTAGTATCATTTTATCTTGCTTCAGGCAGCTTATCGTGTTTTTAAATCGGACTCTTTCACTGGGATCCAGACCGGCTGTAGGTTCATCCAGCAGCATAACTTTGCTGTCTCCCAGGATAGCTTGAGCAATCCCTGCTCTTCTCAACATACCTCCGGATAATGTTTTAACCCGATCCCCGACCTTATCCTCCAGATTGACACTCTCAATGTTGAACGACAAATTACCGGCGGCAGAAGCAACACATTGTTTTTCCGAAAGAAACGGCATCCAGCGACAGAATAACATCGGAGCGACAGGCAATGAACGGGAAAACAACACTATCTGGTCGCCTAA
>JAYEHK010000117.1:0-2666 GCA_034659475.1 Bacillota bacterium
CGGTTGATTTGGATTTGCATTTAAATCATACCAATAAATCGGGGTTCATGCGGATTTTTTATGTCTTTTTCGACCTGTTTTAGCCTCTATTTTTGCTTGCTTTATGGGGTGCGAAACTTAAGTAATACCTTCCAGTGTCATTTCGCCACCGGCCGCATTTACACCGGTTAGCGGTTCATACACCCCAATTTTAATAACATCAGAATTCGCAGCATCATCTGCAGGCTGATTTGCATCGCCTCCGCAGCCAACCACTGCCAAACTTGCGATCATAAGCATCGCGATCAGGATTATTTACCCCTTCTTTACCCTTTTCAATTTCCTGCCTCCCTTTTTGTTTTTTGTGTGCTGTCCACCAGACACGCACACATGCCTTTTTTATTTTAGCACTATCGACAGAGAAAATCAATTTAAGATGATATTCGCCAACGATTTACCAATTTAGTAAAATTTTATTTGCTAAAACAACACGAAACACAGCGTTCTTCGTTACTTCAGCGTTTTATCATCCAGTTTTGCAATCTGTGTAACCTGTTGAAACAGACGATTGAATTTTTCCGGAGTAAGGGATTGCTTACCATCTGAAAAGGCACGATCCGGTTCCTGGTGCACCTCTACCATGATTCCATCTGCTCCTGCTGCAATAGCAGCTCTGGCAACCGGAGTTACCATCTGCCATTTTCCGGTTGCATGACTGGGATCAACAATGATTGGAAGATGGGATAAATGTTTAATGAGTGGGACCGCGCCAATGTCTACTGTGTTGCGTGTATACGGTTCAAACGTACGAATTCCTCGTTCACACAGAATAATATTCGGATTCCCGAGATTCAACATGTATTCGGCTGCCAGAAGCCATTCCTCAATCGTCGCAGATAAGCCCCTTTTTAGAAGAATTGGTATTTGGGTTTTGCCCAGTTCCTCCAACAGCGAAAAATTCTGCATGTTTCGACTTCCCACCTGCAGGACATCAACCCCATCCAGCATCATCTCCAGTTCTCTAACATCCATGATCTCTGTCACAACTGGCAACCCGGTTAATTCACGGGCCTCCATAAGAATACCAAGACCTTCCCGCCCTAATCCTTTGAACGAATACGGAGAAGTTCTGGGCTTGAACAAGCCGCCTCTTAACATATGTACACCCATCGATTCTAAAAGAAAGGCCAGCTCAATGTATGATTCACGGCTCTCAACTGCACACGGTCCCGCTATGATCGTACAATGACCTTCCCCTACCTGAATAGATTTCCTAGCAGTAGATATATCCACCACTGTGGAATCGTTTTTATATTCTTTTGAAGCCAATTTAAATGGTTTCATAATACTTTCACCACCATCAACTGATAATAACACGCTGATTTTATTCTAAACATTCGATATCTTGTAAAGTATTTTCTTTTCAAAACATATCAACGTTTCACTCAAAATCTTCCGATTTTCACTTTGAATACATTCTTCAATAGTATATCATGATCAAAAGTATAAATAATGAAACTCCGGCGTATATCTTTTAATTTTCTTTTTCCCCTGTCCCTATTTTCTAAAACTTGTACCAATTATATGCGCTGAATATTCTTTTTGATTTTTCCAAATAAGGAGCGTTCTTATATGAAACAAACATTAAACCTGGCCGTTTGCCAGATGACCGTTATCGCAGCAAAGGAAGATAATCTAAAAAAAGCCGCCCAAATGATTCAGCGTGCTGCAGAACAAGATGCTGAAGTTATCATCCTACCGGAAATTTTTAACGCACCTTACCAAAATGAGATTATGGTTGAATATGCAGAAACCTACCCCGGACCTACAACAGATATGCTATCAAAGGAGGCTCAGAAAAACCATGTTTTAGTTGTGGGTGGATCGATTCCCGAAAAGGTTGGTCCTCGAACATACAACACCAGTTACATCTTCAATCAAAACGGGGATCTAATTACCAAACATCAAAAAATGCATCTGTTTGATATTGATATCCCCGGAAAGATATCCGTGAAAGAATCCGCAGCGATTACAGCAGGTGACAAGTTAACGGTATTTGAAGATAACGGCGTCTGCTTCAGTGTAATCATTTGTTATGATTGTCGTTTTCCCGAACTGGCACGGCTAGCTGCAGTAAAAGGAACCCAGGTACTCATTATTCCTGCAGAATTCGGATTGACAACCGGGGCTGCACATTGGGAACTCTTAATAAAAAGCAGAGCCGTTGATAATCAGCTATTCGTAGTCGGCGCCTCGGCTGCCCGCAACCCAGATCTAGCCTATCAGTCATGGGGACATTCCATGGTAGTAGACCCCTGGGGACAGATCCTGGCTGAATGCAGCGAAAAAGAAGAAATCCTCTACGCCAATCTTGATTTAACCTACCTGGAAAAGGTACGACAGGAACTCCCCCTTCTCCGCCACCGCAGAACAGACCTGTATGACGTAAAATGGTTTTAAAATTATTCGCAAAACCTTGAAAGCGAGCATCCACATTTTGAATGCTCGCTTATGTTTGCCTGATGACACATCTGACAGAAGATGCGACATAAAGTTGATTAGTTGGTTAGTTGGTCAGTTGGAAAACTGAATAGGGTGTAGAATGGGACAAGCGGTGTCTGACCCCAACAATATTGGAACTCTGCGTATCTAGATAATTGGGTGGTAACGCTGCATGAAGGGAGCCA
>JAYEHK010000118.1:0-39971 GCA_034659475.1 Bacillota bacterium
GCGTATCTAGATAATTGGGTGGTAACGCTGCATGAAGGGAGCCAGGCTCCTAACTTATTCGCAATACGTAATGGAAACTAATTTATTTTCTGAATAAGTTAAGAGCCTAGCACCTTTTTTGCTTTTGAAGTCTGTTTCCGTTCTCACGTGGTCCGTTCCGCGGCAGGGATTAACCTAGCTTTGGTTAGGGGTTAGGGGTTAGGGGTTAGGGGTAAGGGGTTAAGAGTTAGGGGGTTAGACGCTTCGCGTCAAACATTTTCCTCACCCCTCACCCCTAACTCCTTACTGAAATAGTCTGCCGTGTAAGAGGAGGAAATTATATTGACATCCCTTCTGAACCGTTCCAACTAACCAACTAACCAACTAACCAACTAACCAACTAACCAACTTTACGTCGCATAATCTGTCTACTGCGTCACTCACATTAACAGGACAATATTTCACGTGAAAAAAATGATATCTAAAAAAAGTCTGTATTCTTATATCGCTCTGTGAGCTTTTCCATGATTTCTTCTCGGGTGTGTCCCTCCATCTGATATTCAAATGCCTCATCCAGGATCTGGGTGAAGGCAATCCCGGGGGAAAATCCCATTTCTAACAGATCACGCCCCCGGACAAGGGGCTCAATTTGGCTGTTCAGGCTTAAGCCTATTGCATCGAGGCGGTGTTCAAACCAGCCTCTGATTTCTTCATAATCCCGGGGTACATCCCGGCCTTTATAGTCTGCTTCGGATAAAAGCAGCAGTTCCTTGAGATTTACGCGGTTTACCAGTTTGCGAATGGCCTTATCCCCTACCCGATCTCTTTGTTTGAATAACAAGATCGGATTCATGTGTTCCCGAACCAGCAATGCAATCTTATCAATCAGTTTACGATTAGCGGTAATCTCCTTCATAAAAGCGCGGGCCAGCGGTTCACCTTCCACATCATGGCCGTAAGCCGTTATTTTCCCGTCCCGCACACAGGTAGTCCCCGGTTTGCCCAGATCATGCAACAAGGCGGCAAACATATATGCCTCCGGGTCTTCTGACTGACTGCGCAAATGAGCCGCCTCATCCACCACCATCAGGGTGTGAATCCACACATCTCCTTCAGGGTGATTAATGGGTGATTGTTCACACCCGATCAGTTTTTCCAGCAAGGGATGCCACTGAAGCATATCCGTTTCTCTCATTGCTGCCAATCCCAGCGAGGGTTTCGGAGATAAAAGCAAGAGTTTTCTCAATTCTTCATAGATTCTTTCGGAATGGATATTTCCCAGCTCTGTCTTCTGAATAAGCTTGGCCGTATCCGGGTGAAGTTCAAACCCGAACCGTCCCACAAACTGAATTGCCCGATATGCTCGCAAGGGATCCTCGGCGAACACTTCTTCGCTGGTATGATAAATGACCCCTTTGCGAAGGTCCTCTTGTCCGCCGTATGAATCAATTATTTCTCTCGTTATGATATTCATCAGCATACTGTTTATCATGAAATCCCTGCGGTGGCAGGCTTCTGCCAGCGAACATTCCGGGCTGCTCGGAATCGTAAAATCCCATTCATGATGCCCTTTCAGTTTAATCACTGGAAAGGCTTTCCCTACTTGGCGCGGTTCCCCGAAATTTACAAGGACCTCCATTAGTCTCTCTGTCGTTAATCCAAACACTTCTATATCGATATCTTTGTTTAACCCTTTTTCACCCAGCATAAAATCACGCACATATCCGCCGGCATAATATGCTTTCCCATGCGTATTCTCTATCTCTTTTGCAATCTGCACGATCATCTTTTCCACCTCGGTCCATCACATTCTTCTCTTGTTATGTTACCCTAATAACATTGAAAATTTGAGATTTTCTTTTATTATTTGCTTTCAGCAAACGATATCTTGCTGCTAATATATTGAGGGAAAACTTTTTACCAAGCCCCAAGAGAAGTAAAACCCGAATGAAAACCATCCGGGTTGAGTTATCCTGTATAATATGTATGCGTTGGAGTTATTGAATTACTCAAAGGTCAAACAGATGCCTGAGCCAATTTCCCCAATCTGCACAGCTCTGGAAAGTGCTATTTTGGAAAATAGATCTGTACAATGACAGGCGTGTACACAGGAAGGATTTAATTTTTTCAGGTAATCAACTGTCCCCTGCATCTGTTCCGCCGGAGGATTAAGCAGATGGAATCCACCTATGATATCGACCACCCGTTCTTCCTGACAGACTTTTTTGGTCTGTTCAATTATGTTACAAATCCCTGCGTGGGAACATCCTGTTATAATGACCAGCCCGTCGTTCGCGCGATAGACAAGGGCAGAATCTTCTGGCAGATAATCATCTTCCTCTACCCCATTACGGAGAACTTTCCCCATAGGATACTTGGCTTCGAAGGCCATATGGCGTTCTATCTCACCCAGAAAAACCAGTTTTTCCGTTAACCACAAAGGTTCCCTAGTCAGTTGAAGTGAAAAAATACGAGCAAGCGTATCTTTTGAGATAATCGATCCCATTTCCGGTATATCCGGCAAAAAGCGCGACAAAAAGGTGTCTGGATGGGTAACAATAACCGGTTTTTTATGCTCAATATTTTCAGCAACTGCTTCGGTGTAACGTTTAATGAGCGGGTCCAACCCCCATGTATGGTCCAGATGATTATGGGATAAAACCAAATAATCCAGATTCAAAAGGTCTTGCTTCATTTTATCTGCGTTAGTAAGAAAATAGGAACGAATAGACGCTGACAACGCGGACCTTTAGGACCTTCGCGGACAAGTCGGAAAATAGATTTTGGTGAGTCTCGGGGACTGGTCTGCTGACTCGTTTTAGGAAAAACCATCATATTCCCCCACCAGCAATTGCAAAAATGAGTCTGCGGACCTGTCCCAGTGACTCGCCCTCCTCAGCACCAATTTTCATCGGTGGTTTCGTGTGCCCATTAGATATAGCCTGCGGGTAATCTTATCCCCTATTGGTCAATGTCACGCCACTAATTACCAGTGCTGCCCCCAAGAGAAAATACCAGGACAGTGTCTCATGAAGTATGATGACCGCCATGATGGTTGCAAAAACAGGCACAAAATTAATAAAGACACCCGCATTCGAAGATCCAAGAACATCAATCCCCTGATAATACCAGGTAAAACCCAGCGCGGTTCCAAGAAAGCCCAACACAAAAACACTGATCCACACAGAAGGTCCATAACTTAGCAGAAATGAAAACTGCCTCTCGGAAAATGCCAGAAAGAAAAGGGTAGCCGTCCCTGCCAAACAGGCATACAACGTAACCACCAGAGGGGTAAGATCGCGCATGGCAAATTTCCCGAGAATGGTAAAAACGGCCCAACAGCCTACACATCCCAGAATATACAGGTCCCCTCGTTCAACACCACTTTGTAAAACAGACAAAAAATTACCGCGTGAAAGGATTGCCAACGCACCACTTACAGAGATCAGTATTCCCAGAATCTTTTTGAAGCTTAATCGTTCCCCAAAGACAAGTGCCGAGAGCAACGCAATCGCAACGGGATTTCCCGCAATGATCATGGAAGCCCTGGAGGCATCTATCATCGACAAACCCGAGAAGAAAAAATAATTATATCCCGCCATGCCAGAGAACCCAAGCAACAAGAATAAACCTACCTGTTTCAAATTTACCGACGGCAAAGTTCCTTCCTTACGCAGAACAAAATATAGCAGCATCAGGCTGGCCGTCAGGAAACGCAGAAACGCAGCAGTAAACGGAGGTACCTGCGCAGCAATTACATGTCCGGCGATAAACGTGCTGCCAAAAAACAGCGCAACCAAAACTAATTTTATGTAAAGAATCCTATTGCTATTCATAATGTAACCCTTCCCATTCGATTAAATCTAAGCAAACAAAGAGACAGTGCACGCCTGTCTCCTAACGTTTTTATACAGTGACATACTGTATTCATATCAGTATGCCGCTTTTTAACAAACACGTAAAGCCCCAAAACACGCAAACTTATTATGTAAAACTACAACACATAAGACAGATTATGCGACGTAAAGTTGGTTAGTTGGTTAGTTGGTTAGTTGGTTAGTTGGTTAGTTGGTTAGTTGGACAGTTGGTTAGTTGGACAGTTGGTTAGTTGGTTAGTTGGACAGTTGGAAAACTGGATAGGGTGTAGAATGGGACAAGCGATGTCTGACCCCAACAATATTGGAACTCTGCGTATCTAGATAATTGGGTGGTAACGCTGCATGAAGGGAGCCAGGCTCCTAACTTATTCGCAATACGTAATGGAAACCAATTTTATTTTCTGAATAAGTTAAGAGCCTAGCACCTTTTTTGCCTTTGGAATCTGTTTCCGTTCTCACGCTGATCCGCTTCGCGTCAAACATTTTCCTCACCCCTCACCCCTCACCCCTCACCCCTCACCCCTCACCCCTCACCCCTCACTCCTAACTCCTTATTGAAATAGTCTGCCGTGTAAGAGGAGGAGATTATATTGACATCCCTTCTGAACCGTTCCAACTGTCCAACTAACCAACTAACCAACTAACCAACTGTCCAACTAACCAACTAACCAACTAACCAACTAACCAACTTTACGTCGCATAATCTGTCTACTACGATATCATCGCGTTTTGGCATTCCTGTACGAGTTGCTCGAGGATGACGGATACGGGAAGGATATCTTTGATCTTTGATACATTTTGGCCGGAGAATACCAGGCCCTGGTCAATGTTTCCCTTTTGGGCATTGATCAGCGCGTCCATGATGCAGAATGCACCCGAACACTCCCGTAAACACTTTACACACGAAGCAGGTTTGGGAGCTTCTCCACTTGTAAGCAGCTCGGTAAAATGATTGCGTATCGCACGGCCAGGCAGGCCAACCGGGCTTTTTATCAGCACAATATCCTCCTCTGAAGCATGTAAGTAAGTTTGTTTAAAAGCCGGTGAAACAGCGCATTCTTCACTTAACACAAAACGAGTAGCTAGCTGAACCCCATTTGCTCCAAGTCTGAAAAGCTCTGCCATGTCGGTACCGTTGCTGATCCCCCCGGCAGCAATCACTGGAATATTTACTTCCGCCTTGATCTCGGGAAGAATATCATAGATGGAGGAATCGGTACCCAGGTGGCCCCCCGCTTCTGCCCCTTCAGCCACCACAGCCGGTGCACCGCTTCGTTCAGCAAGTCTTGCTGCACGCGCAGAAGATATAATGGGAACAATCACTGTGTCTGTTCCTTGCGCCCAGCGAAAAATATCTCGTGAAAAACCTGCTCCGGTAAAAATGATATCAATTTTCTCCTCCAGGGATACATTTACCAGCTCTGCAAACTGCCCCGAGGCAAACATAATATTGACACCGATGACTCCATTTCCTGCAATCACCCTGGCCTGCTGTATCTCTTCTCTCAATTCCTGCAGGCCCATGCCTGTCGCACCAATAACTCCAATACCTCCATGCCTGGCAACCGTTCCCGCCAGCGAAGCAGTAGAAACGCGTACTGCCATACCTCCCTGTACAATTGGCACCGCAGGTGTGTAGGATCCTATTTTCAATACCGGTAATTTCAAGTTGCTTACCTCCTTGTCCCTTCTATATATAAAACAAGTCTTTATAGTTATCTGAATATTTTGATTTATTATGACATCTTTCTCTGTCTTCTGCAACCAACCGGAAAACTCTACACCAAACCTCCTCCTGACCATAGAATAAAATAAAAAAATTGTTCAAAATTTTATCTGACTATTCTTGACTATTAACCCTTAGCTGAATATAATGAAATCAACAAAGAACTTTGTTAATGGTCACAAATATATATTTTTTTGTATGTCTATATCTTTGTTTGACTTTTGTTAACCTACGGAACCTGCTGGACGCGAACACCATCAGCGGTGCCATTATCCTGGACTAGTGGATCAAATAGAAGAACTGGCGAAAGACATCGACAATCTAAAAAAGAGGTGGGAACAATGAAACCTGAAAAGCTAACCCAAAAATCAAGAGAAGCCCTAACCGCCGCTCAGCACCTGGTAGCAGAACGCCATCAGCAGGAACTGACCAGCAAACATCTGTTGTGGGTTCTGTTGCAACAAGAGAACGGTCTAGCACAGCGCCTATTTGAACAATCAGGTGTCGACACAGAAGCTTTAGAACAACAACTCAAGCATTTATTGGATAAAATCCCTGCTGTTCATGGCTATGAAGGATCTGTATACATGGGCTCCAGCCTTTCTCGCGTCCTTGCAAGGGCAGAGAAAGAAGCACAGGAACTCAAGGATGATTATATCAGCGTAGAACATCTTCTGCTGGCCCTGGTTTCCGAAGGAGAATCTGACCTGCGCAGCTTACTGACGCAAATGAATATCACTCGTGGAAACCTGCTGGGCGCTTTGCAGGCTGTCAGAGGGTCTCAGCGTGTCACCAGCGATAACCCCGAAGATACGTATGAAGCTTTAGAGCGCTACGGACGAGACCTGAACCAAATGGCACAGGAAGGAAAAGTTGATCCAGTGATCGGACGTGATGATGAAATCCGCCGGGTCATGGAGATTCTATCCCGAAGAACAAAGAACAACCCTGTGCTCATCGGCGAACCAGGGGTAGGGAAAACAGCCATTGTAGAAGGGTTGGCTCGCCGCATTGTCGCCCGGGACGTACCGGAAGGCCTGAAAGACAAACGCGTGATTGCTCTGGACATGGGCTCCCTCGTAGCAGGTGCCAAATACCGGGGAGAATTTGAAGAACGCCTCAAGGCCGTTTTGAAAGAGGTGCAGGATTCCAACGGACACATCATCCTGTTTATCGATGAGCTCCATACTGTGGTTGGTGCGGGCGCGGCTGAAGGTGCCATGGATGCCTCCAATCTGCTTAAACCTATGCTGGCACGAGGAGAATTGCGAGCCATCGGTGCGACTACACTCGACGAGTATCGAAAACATATTGAAAAAGATACTGCCCTAGAACGGCGCTTTCAGCCCATTTTGGTCAATCCGCCTTCGGTAGAAGATACCATCTCCATTCTGCGCGGATTAAAAGAGCGCTACGAGGTCCATCACGGGGTACGTATTAAGGATTCTGCCCTGGTGGCGGCTGCCGTCCTATCGGATCGCTATATTGCCGACCGCTTTTTGCCGGACAAAGCCATTGACCTGATGGACGAAGCCGCTGCCCGTCTGCGCACGGAAATCGACAGCATGCCAGCCGATCTTGATGAAATCAAACGGCGTATCATGCAGCTTGAAATAGAATCTGCGGCCCTGGATAAGGAACAGGACACTGCCTCCCAGGAACGCCGGGAGCACATCCTCAAGGAAGTTCAGGACCTGCGAACCGAATCGGATGCAATGAGTACCCAGTGGCAGTCTGAAAAAGACGCTATCACCAGAGTCCGACAGTTAAAACGGGACATCGAAGCGTGCCGAATGGAAATTGAGTGGGCAGAAAGAGATTATGACCTGAACAGGGTAGCTGAACTAAAATACGGCCGCCTGGGCGAACTGGAAAGAAAACTCAAAGCAGAGGAAGCATTGCTGGCCGGCAAGCAGAAGAACAACATGCTGTTAAAAGAAGAGGTTGAAGAAACTGATATCGCCCATGTCGTCAGCCGGTGGACCGGCATTCAGGTAACCCGTTTGCTGGAAGGCGAAAGGCAAAAGCTCCTGCACCTAGAAGACATCCTCCATAAACGAGTGGTGGGCCAAGATGAAGCGGTACACGCGGTCACCGATGCCGTGATCCGCTCGCGCAGCGGCCTGAAAGACCCTAACCGTCCGGTAGGCAGCTTTATTTTCCTGGGACCTACTGGCGTAGGTAAAACCGAATTGGGTAAAGCCCTGGCAGAATCCCTGTTTGATGACGAACGTGCCATGATCCGTCTGGACATGTCAGAGTATATGGAAAAACACAGCGTAGCCAGATTAATTGGGGCCCCTCCAGGCTATGTCGGCTATGAAGAAGGGGGCCAATTAACCGAAGCGGTACGTCGCAAGCCCTATTCTGTCATTCTGTTTGATGAGATTGAGAAGGCCCACTATGACGTGTTTAATCTCCTCCTGCAGATTCTGGATGACGGCCGCCTCACCGATGGCAAAGGACGTACCATTGATTTTCGCAACACCCTGATCATCATGACCTCCAACGTCGGCAGTCAGGAGATCTTGAACTATCAGGAAAACGGCGGAAACTACGAAGAAATGAAGCTGCGGGTGATGGGCCTCTTAAAACAGGTTTTCCGGCCTGAATTTTTAAACCGCCTGGATGAAACCATTGTATTCCACGCTTTGACCCTGCAGCAGATTAAAGAAATCAGCAGCCTGTTACTTGAACAGCTATCCCAGCGTTTTCAGAAGAATTTCAACGGGAGCCTGACCTGGGATGACAAGGCCCTCACTTATCTGGCTGAAAAAGGATACGATCCTGCCTTTGGCGCAAGGCCCCTGAAGCGATTGATCCAAACCGAGGTCGAAACCCTCTTGTCACGCAGCATCATCAGCGGCGAGATCCACGAAAACCAGTCCGTAGTTTTCTCCGCCAATGATGACAAGTTAAGCCTTACCGTCCAGTAACGTACCTACCAAGCCACACTTTCTATTAGGAAAGTGTGGCTTAACCAGTAACTGTCTCTGGATAAATCTTCAGTATTTCTATAAACCGCGGAATAATCTGTTCATAGCCCTTGCATTCATAGTTGGCTTTTTCTAGGTTGCAGTCAATGTGTAAAATTACTACATCTGCTTCAGTGCCCCCATAACCTTGCTGATAACCTCTGCATCTCATAGCAAGAAAAAAAGAGACCCTTCAATACTGAAAGGTCTCTTCGTTTTTTTGCTATTACACGCGCTATGCTTTGTTATTGAATCCTTATTTAGGCATTAATCCGACCACAAAGATTACAGCGATTGCAAGAGGAGCAACGTATTTGATCAGGAAATTCCAAACCGGTGCATAGGACCACTGCAGTTTTCCACCGTTGGTGATTTCCTCGTCGGCTTTTTCCGTACCCCAGACCCAACCAACAAATATACATAAAAGCAGTCCGCCGAGCGGAAGCATAATGTTACTGGTCAGGAAGTCCATTGCATCAAAGAAGCCCAATCCCATCCACAGGTGGATGCCAGACCATGCACCCATTGACATAGAGGCAGGGATGGCGAAAATAATAATGCCCAGTATCGTTAAAGAAGTAGCCTTCACTCTTGCCATCTTCTTTTCATCAATCAGCCAAGCTACACAAGCCTCAACCAGAGAGATGGCAGAAGTAATCGCTGCAAAAAGAACCAACAGGAAGAAGATAATTCCGAACAGTTGACCGGCAGGCATCTGTGAGAATACAGCCGGCAGGGTAATAAACACAAGGCCGGCACCCTGGCTCGGTTCAAAGCCAAACGCAAATACAGCTGGAATGATGGCCAGACCAGCCATGATCGCAACAAACGTATCCAGGAGAGGAATCGTCCATCCACTCTTGGCAAGATCAGCTTCTTTGTCCACATAACTACCATAGGTAATCATCGCACCCATGCCCAGACTCAAAGAGAAGAAGACCTGCCCCATCGCTGCCAGGAATCCGGCCCCTGTAAACTTGGAGAAGTCAGGTGCAAAGAGCCACTTGATACCTTCCGCTGCGCCAGGCAGTGTCATGGAACGAATCGCCACAATGATGATGAATAAAAATAATAACGGCATAAGTATTTTGTTGGCTTTTTCAATTCCGCCGCTGATGCCGCCAATAACAATGACAAAACAAATGACCATAAAGACCAGCATGTAAATAAGCGGAGAAGCCCCAGCACCAATAAAGCCACCAAAAGCGGCTCCCAGAGCAGCCGGATCATTTGATGATAATGCGCCAGTCGTCATATCAACCAGATATTTAATAACCCATCCACCCACAACACTGTAATAAGACATGATCAAGAAAGCGGTGAGAATGGCCATGCCACCAACCCACGCCCATTTTTCCTTAACCTTCTTGTAGGCTCCGTACGCGTTTAACTGGGTATGTCTTCCAAGGGCAATCTCGGCAATCATAACCGTAACGCCCAGGAAAAGCAGAATGAGCAGATACGTTACAACAAATGCTCCTCCGCCATTTGCTCCGGTTATGTACGGGAATTTCCACAGATTTCCCAATCCAACTGCAGATCCGGCTGCTGCTAAGACAAAACCGAAACTGGACATCCATTGTCCTCTACCATTTTCCATCTTACCATACTCCTTTTTACTAAAATCGTTTTTGTCACTTCATTTAACCAGACTGCGTTTCCTGGGTATACAGTGACAAGCCTGTATTTAATGTCCTGTTTTAGGACGTGATACGAGGGTTACAAACAACCTGTCCTACAGATATCCGAAAATATCACATCATTTTATATTATTAAATCGAATAGTGTAAGACGGTAAGTTTGTTCTCTATTATAGCCAAAATGTTTTCAGTTGTGTAACTTTTTTTACAAAAATATGTATTATTTGTTTTGACCAAATTAAAATCTGCTGCTGATTGTCGGTAAAAACTGCGACAAAACAGCATCCTTACACGAGAGAGAGCGTATTTTTGAATTTCGAACATTTGCTCTGAATTCAACAAATACGCTCACTTTCATCTTATAGAATTTCCTCAAATAACTGATAGACCAATTCGTTGAAAATTTCTTCCCGGGCTGCCAGCGGCGCAATTCGTGTACGCTTGAGTAAGGCAGGCAGGCCCAGACGTACCCTCCCACGGTGTGGTATATAATGATGTTTTACAGCAGCAATGAATTCGTCAATCGTATATATCTTAAAACGATCAACCTGATAACGGTGGGCCACCTGTTCAAGGAGAAGCAGGGAGATTTCCCGATAATCTGCATGACGTTCAATATTCAACATATCCGTTAACCGCGGAATAATCTGTTCAAACAGCATACGCCGGTAAGGAAGTTCTTTGAATCCAAGCAGGCTACCGATATAACATACTTTTTCTTTCGGTAAATGCATTAAAATCTCTAAAAAATATTCCTCTTCTCTGTCTGGAATCAGATAATATCGGTTACCCGCCAAGCCCTGAAATACTTTCAAGGTATCAAAATAGCCCATTTGAAGGTTTTTGTTAGCGCGAGCGCGATCAAAATCCATAATTCCCCCCAGGTCTTCCCCAGGGGCTATGGTGTGAATGGTAAGACCCTTGCGATCTACTCTCCTGTGCCTGCCTGGGCCATAGGTTCGGACCACAATGATTTCGGTATAGCCTTTACCCAGCAGCATATTGATGGGTAGATTGTCATGGAACCCTCCATCAATAAAACGCTTTCCGTCCATACGTTCCATTTTAAACCCCGGAAAAGCTGCACTGGCCACCAGATAGTCCACCAGATGCCCTTCCGGAATATCCTTCACGAAAAGTTCCAGTGGTTTTAAATCAGAAATCGATACGGTAACAATGCCCAGGTCTATCTTTGACTGTCGAATTTTTTCTTCATCAATGTTTTCATTTAAAAGGGTACGCAGTGGGCTGATATCCACGCCCCCTTCTCCCACTATCTCCGTAAAGCGCTTCATATAATATGGTAAATGGCTGGTGTTAAACCGCATCTCCCGCAGTTCATTCAGCCGTTCTTCATCAACATCCACAACCTGGGATGGGCTGATGTTTGCCCACATTTCATATGCTTTGCCCACTTCTCCCTGTACAATCATGGCTCCATTCAGTGCACCAATAGAGGTCCCCGTGATCGCACCAATCTCAACCCCCAGTTCCTGCAAGGCCTTACACGCACCAATATGATATGCACCTCTTGCCCCGCCACCTTCTAACACCAGTCCGTACACGATCATCCCTCCGTAATCAAAAGCAAAATGCTTTGCTATTCTGTATTTTTTAGCATATACAATCCCAGTCCTTCACGCAACCCGGGACAAAAACAGCCTGTCCTCCGAAAAAGAACAGGCTGCTGTATGAAATTCTAATTATTTGTAGAGTTCTTCGATTTCTTTGCTGAAGTTCTTCAGGATGACTCTATGTTTATTTTTTAATGTCGGAGTGATTTCATCCAGTGTATCCAGGAAACGTCGATTGGCAATATGGTATTTTTTTATCTGTTCGTAGCCTTCCAGTTCAGCATTGGCCTCTTCGATGTCTTTATCAATCAATTGTTTTAATTCAGGACTCCTGGCAATATCATCTCCAACCTGGGCAATGATCTTCAGGCCTTCATCACCAGTCCATATAATTTTTGATTCATCCACTTCTACGCCAGCAGCTTTAAGCATCGGGATGACGACTTCAAACTTGGGCACGACCAGTGCGCCAACAAATTTACGCTCATCTGCTACGGCACAGATCTGTTCAATATAATGCGCTGTTGAGAAACGGTTTTCCACCTTCGCACGGGGAACGTTTTTGCCAGTATCCAGAACCATGATGCTCTTTTTGCGATCAATAATCTTGTAGTAATCGACACCCAGCTTTTTGTTATAAACCGTTGTAGCAATATCGCCGGTATGGAAAAATCCATCTTCATCAAAGGCTTCGGCAGTAGCTTCCGGGTTATTATAATAACCCTGGAACAGCATCCCACCACGCACCAGAATCTCTCCATCTTGAGCCAGTTTTTCTTCTGCAAAATAGTTAGTGGAACCCATCGAGCCGGGTAATACCGCCTTCAGGTTACTTAAGTTCACAGCATTCATGGTTTCGGTTAGGCCATAGCCTTCACAAACACGGATCCCCATCGCCAGAAAAGCCTTACACAGATTAGCCGGCAAACCTGCTGAAGCAGAGAATGACATCTGGAAATTGCCGCCCAACAATTGCCTTACTTTACTGAATACCGCGGCATCCGCCCATTCATATTCTTTGCACAGTTCATCTGGCAGACCCTCTTTTACATCGACATCTAATCCCATATCTATAAAGCCATCTTCATCTGAACGATATTCAATAACCCTGACGCCGATATCCATGGCTTTCTCAAAGGCGGCTTTCCCTTCCGGTGTTGCAGAAGCAACATCACGAATCGCCATATAGATTCGTTCAAAAATCCTGGGAACAGAACAAAACCAGGTTGGCTTAAAAATCTGTAAATCTTGCACCACCGTTTGCGGCTTCTCAGCATAAGCAATCGCACATCCCGCATTGAGGGATTGCATTTGCCCACATTGTCTCTCGTAGGTGTGTGAAAGCGGTAAAAATGAGAACAACACTCCATATTCATCAACCATACAATCATTATGCGTAAACATGTTATTATCCGCCTGGACGGCATACATAAAGGAGGAATGCGTATGAATAGCACCCTTAGGATTACCGGTTGTACCTGATGTGTAAATAATACTAGCCATATCCCATACCTTGATTTCATCGCAGGCTTTTTCATAGCAATAGGGATTTTTAAAAAGATACTTTTTTCCCTGTTCCCGTACATCCTGGAGGTGGACAAACTTTGGATGATCGGGTACAGTACAGTTCTCCTCCATAATGATGACTTTTTCAAGCTGTGGCATCTGATCAAGTGCCCCCATGACCTTGCTGACACTCTCTTCATCTCTGACAAAGATTATTTTTGAACCTGAATCATTCACGATAAACTGCATTTCATGGGCGGAAAAAGACGGATAGATTGTAACCGTTGCAGCACCCGCTCCCAAAATGGCAAAGTCAGACCAGAGCCACTGGGGACAATTATATGCCATAATTGCTGCACGATCCTGTTTGGTTACACCCAGAGATTGTAGTCCTGCAGAAAGATCACGCACGATCATCCCGACCTCGGAAAAATTCAGAGAACTTGTTTCCATAGAACCTGGTGCAATTTTAAACCACTGGCATCGCCTTTCACCAAATTTGACAACGCTATCGTTAAACATATCCGGCAACGTACATATTTTCAACTGATCCCTCTTTATCACTATTAATCCCCCTTCGTAATATTTATTTACTAAATTGATTATATTCTATCATAAATATTACGCTTTTCTCTGCAATTTTCCATATATATATTATTTTCCCTATCTCGTGACAAGGGGACACTTCACAAGGTAAAGGCCTTGTTGTCACAACCGCTGTTCTCGCATAAGTAAATATGCTTTCCACAAAGGAAAAGAGACCCTTCAAAACTGAAAGGTCTCTTCATTTTATTATGCTATTACCTGCGTTATTATTGAATCCTTATTTAGGCATTAATCCAACCACAAATATTACAGCGATTGCAACCGGAGCAATGTATTTGATCAAGAAATTCCAAACCGGTGCATAAGACCACTGCAGTTTTCCACCGTTGGTGATTTCCTCGTCGGCTTTGTCCGTACCCCAGACCCAACCAACAAATATACATAAGAGCAGTCCGCCGAGCGGAAGCAAAATATTACTGGTCAGGAAATCGAACGTATCAAAGAATCCTTTGCCTGGCAGCAGGTGAATATCAGACCATGCTCCGAGTGACAGAGATGTTGGAATTGCAAAAATAATAATTCCCAACACTGTTAATGCAGTTGCCTTCACTCTGTCCATTTGCTTTTGGTCTACCAACCAAGCAACGACAACCTCACACAGAGAGATTGCAGAGGTAATTGCGGCAAACAGAACCAGCAGGAAGAAAATAATCCCGAACAGCTGACCAGCCGGCATTTGCGAGAATACCGCCGGCAGGGTAACAAACACAAGACCAGCACCCTGACCCGGTTCAAAGCCAAATGCAAATACAGCTGGAATGATGGCCAGACCAGCCATGAACGCAACAAAGGTATCCAAAAGGGGAATCGTCCATCCACTCTTGGCAATATTCGTTTCTTTGTCCAGATAACTTCCGTAGGTGATCATGCAGCCCATGCCCAGACTCAAGGAGAAGAACACCTGCCCCATCGCTGCCAGGAATCCAGCCCCTGTAAACTTGGAGAAGTCAGGTGCAAAAAGCCACTTGATTCCTTCCGCTGCGCCAGGCAGTGTCATGGAACGAATCGCTACAATGATGATAAATAGAAATAATAACGGCATAAGTACTTTGTTGGCTTTTTCAATTCCGCCGCTGATGCCACCAATAACAATTACGAAACAAATGGCCATAAAGACCAGCATGTAAATAAGCGGAGAAACACTAGCACCAATAAAACCACCAAAAAAAGCTCCCAGGGCAGCTGGATCATTTACTGCTAATGCGCCGGTTGTCATGTCAACCAGATATTTAATAACCCATCCACCAACAACACTGTAATAAGACATGATCAAAAACCCAGTGAGAACACCCATCGCACCAACCCACGCCCATTTTGCTTGAAGCTTCTTGTAGGCTCCGTACGCGTTTAACTGGGTATGTCTTCCGAGGGTGATCTCTGCAATCATAACCGTAACACCCAGGAACAGCAGGATAAGCAAATAGGTTATAACAAATGCTCCTCCACCATTTGCTCCGGCAATATACGGAAATTTCCACAAGTTCCCCAATCCAACTGCGGATCCGGCTGCTGCTAAAACAAAGCCAAAACTGGACGCCCATTGTCCTCTACCATTTTCCATCTTACCATCCTCCTTTTTAGTAGAATCGTTTTTCGCCACTTCACTTAACCAGATAGCATTTCCTGGCTATACGGTGACAAACCTCAATTTAATGTCCTGTTTCAGGACGTGATACGGGTATACACACGACCTGTCCTACAAATATCCGAAAATATTACATTATTTTATATTATGAAATCGAATAGTGTAAGACGGCAAGTTTGTTCTCTATTATATCCAAAATGTTTCCAGTTATGTAATTTTTTTGCAAAAATACTCATATTTGTTTTCAGGCAAATTACTGATTCCTGTCTCATTAACGAAAAAACTGTGACAAAACGGCATTCTCCTGTGTGAGCTCGCGATTTGTTGTTTTTTGATTTTCCAACATAACTTTTTTCTTGGTATTTCATAAGTATTCATATTTGCATCTTATAGAACAGCTCATTCTTTCTTCATTTGTGTGTTATTCAAACTTTTGTAATTATTTTTTTGAAAAATTGAACAGCATGAAAACAAAGTTCTCCATTGGCACCAAAACCTCCGCCAATATTGTTTATTCTCCTTTGTTTTATATACAAATCCTTGTAGTTGGTATACGCTGTATTTTAAATAGGGTTATACAAGTGTATTCTCGTCTAATAATATTAAATTGGAGGTAATGTGTAATGGCTAAAGCACGCAAAGCAGAACCTTTCAAGATTAAAATGGTGGAACCCATCAGGGTAGAGGTGCAGAGCAAGTCCTCTTTGGCTGCCTTATCAAACATCCAGGGCAATACACACTCAGCAATATGCATTTTAATACAACCAAGGCACATGTTGAAATGGCTGGCGCAAGGGCTGTTAACCTGATTGCTGAAAAAGCGTTCGACACATCCACATATGACCCCTTTAAAGGTGATTTTGATTTAATTAAACTTGAAAACTTTATTCAGGAACATGGTGCTGCAGAAGTTGCCTTTGTTTTAATTACGATAACCTGTAATAGCTCTGGCGGACATGCCGTTTTTGTGGATGCGAAGAAGATGCTCCCCCACATTCCCTTCGATCAGTTCCCTGCCCAGGTACTGGCCAACGCGCTGTATCTTGAATCAGGTGTGCGCAGCGTAGAGATCGGCTCCTTCCTCTTGGGCAGAGATCCGGATACCAACGAGCCACTGGAATCACCCCTTGAGTTGCTTCGCCTAACCATTCCCCGCCGTACCTATAAGAACAACCACATGGATGTCGTAGCCGATGGCTTAAGCTCGGTCAAGGAAATCGCGTCGCAACTGGTAGGATTGGAGTTCACCTATGAGCCTACCATCTTAAGACACTTTACCGCCCGTCTTAAACCGGTCAAATAGAATTTCGAACTATTCTTGGAATCCCCTGCGTACAATAAGCAAGGGAATTCAAACCAAAGATAGAGCCATTTCGAGGTTATAACACCTAAAAACGGCTCTCTCTTTAGTCTACAATAGCAAATCAATATGACTCCCCATCAATTTTGTTTGTTACTGCATCATATTGAACGCCTCATTCATTTTATCCATTTCCTCAACCGGAACATCAAAAACCGTATTGTGTGGCGGCAGTGGATCTGTTCTAAAGAACTCTGGCAAACGGTCATGAGAGGAAGTAAAGCCCGCCCGGCGATTAAACTCTCGTTCAGTACGAATGACCTCCCGCCCCATCTCCAAAAGGTCTTCCAGGCTGTGTTTCGTGCCCGTTTTAGCATCCCATATCTCAACCACTGTGGGCCAGCCTTCGGGATTTGCCAGCAGCGCAAAGGAAACAAAAACACACAACCCCAAGGCATCAATCGCGGCTGTTGCTACCTGAAGATCCATCGACATTTGGACCTGTCCCTCTGCTTTCAGGGGGTCAACAAAGCCACCCGATTTTAGGATATTCACCGCTACGCTATAGCCAGCTGTATGATCAGCTCCCATTGTCGTCATGGCATAGGTTACACCAATTCCTTTTACCGCTCGCGGGTCGTAGGCTGGAAAGTGCTGCCCCTTCACGGTTGCAACCTTCGTCACGCCGTAAGCTCGACCAACCGCCTGTGCTCCTTCCCCGATAAGATGGCCCAGCGGCGTTCCCTTGCCTACCTCTTCCAGAAGTTCTATCGCTGCCTGTCCATCTCCAAACGGAATCAGTCCTGCTTCCATCGCCACGCCCAGTGCCCCACCCGCGTCAATGGTGTCTATACCTACATCGTTGCATATCCTATTCAAGCGGGCAATGACATCCAGGTCATCAACCATGATATTAGCTCCCAGTGACCAGGCACTTTCATATTCAATCGGCGAACAGAGATTATCGCCATTTTCATCCGGGTAAATATTAGAACAGCGGATCACACAGCCTGGATGACAACTATGCGTAGCTGTTCCCACCCCTCCTCTGGCTTTAACCCGAGTCGCCAGTTCTTCGCCCCCAATCTTATTAGCTCCGTCAAACTGTCCGTATCTGAAATTTTTCGTGGGTAACCCGCCGGATTCATTCAGGATATTCATCAACACATTGGTTCCATACTGGGGCAATGCCTGCCCACTAACCGGATCATCCATCAGCATTTTGGCAAATCTCTTAGACGCAGTGCGTAAGACTTTTATATCCGCAACCGGTGCATCAAACAATCTTTTTCCTTTGATCACGATGGCTTTCAGGTTTTTCGACCCCATAACGGCTCCCAGACCCCCACGAGCCGCAAATCGCCCCGGCCCTCCTTCAGGATCGTTACAGGAGATGCCCGAATTACTCATCTTTTTTTCTCCGGCAGGACCAATACACAACACATAGATATCATTTTCAAAGCGTTTTCGCACCCGGTCATTAAACGCATAGGTTCCCAGACCTGCCAGGTCCCCAGCAGGTTCGAGACAAACTCCTTCTTCCGAAATGTATAGGATCTGCATCTCAGCACTAGCGGACACGCCTTCGATTATAATGGCTTTATAGCCTAAGCTGGCTAGTTGCTGAGATATAGGTGTCCCTGCATTGGCTTCCTTTATCCCCCCCGTCATAGGGCTTTTTGCGCCCACCGAAAGACGACCCGAATTAGGACAGGTCGTACCTGTTAAGATGCCTGGAGCAATGATTAATTTATTGTTTTTTCCCAGCGGATGACAGGTTGGTTCAACTTCATCCAGCAGAATTCGAGATGTAAGTCCTCTTCCCCCTAATTGATTGTAATTTGCAGGAATCTTTTCCACGTTGACCTTGAGTTCTTTCATATCAACCCGTAATATTATTGCATCCACAGACAGACTCCTTTCTAAACATTATCTACGCTCTATTTTTCCCCGAACATCGTCTCCTAATCCTGATAAGATTGAAGAACTATTTTAGAAAGCAGAAAGGTATTGTTTACAAGGAATGAATTATGCTTGTCGTGCACAACTATTGGAACCAACAACATGAAAAAAAGCCCTTCTGGTATGAAAGGCTTCAAATTTATATTTTTCTTATGATTGATTCTGTCCAGCTCTTTTTTCTTCGGTGGCAATTCTTTTAAGCATCCCTCTTATTTCACGTTCAAGTTTTCTCTGTTTCCTCATTCTTAAAACCTCATCTCTATTCCTGGTTGAGCCTGGCAAATACATTATTTTGTTGCCATCTCTATGGAATAGATTTTTCACCGCCTTTGCATTTTTTATACCGGAGTTCAAAAAAAATCCCACCTTCCACGAGAATGGCGGGATTTTTACAGAAGCATACTTCTATTACTCAAGTTTCGCAGTTGACAGATTATGCGTCATAAAGTTGGTCAGTTGGTTAGTTGGTTAGTTGGAACGGTTCAGAAGGGATCGTCGTTCCTCTGTCCCATTCTACACCCTATTCAACTGTCCAACTAACCAACTATCCAACTATCCAACTAACCAACTATCCAACTAACCAACTATCCAACTAACCAACTGTCCAACTAACCAACTATCCAACTAAAACGTCTGCGAAAGTTGAGTTATATTATTTTTTCATTTTTGCCCAGGTATCTCTCAATGATACGATACGGTTGAAGACCAACCGTTTTTCATCACTATCGGGATCTACACAGAAGTATCCCTGTCTCATAAACTGAAAATGGTCTCCTGCCTGCGCTTCTTTCAAACCAGGTTCCACCCGGCAGGCTGTGAGCACCTTTAAAGAATCTTCATTCAACCCGGTTTTATAGTCTACTCCGTCCTCGACATCATCCGGATTTTCTGCCATAAACAGATGATCATATAACCGAATTTCTGCTGGGATCGAATGTTCAACAGATACCCAGTGGGACGTTCCTTTTACTTTACGACCCGCTGTTAGTCCTCCGCTTTTTGAATCAGGATCATAGCTGCAGTGAAGTTCAAGAATCCGACCTGTCTTTTCGTCTTTTACAACATATTCACACTTAATGATGTAAGCATTTTTCAACCGAATCTCTTTGCCCGGTGCTAAACGGAAGAATTTTTTGGGTGGATCTTCCATAAAGTCTTCCTGTTCAATATAGCTTTCTCGGGCAAAAGGAATTTTTCTCATCCCGGCTGCTGGGTCTTCGGGATTGTTTTCTGCCTCCAGCCATTCCACCTGACCCTCTGGATAGTTATCAATAATAATTTTCAGTGGATCTAACACGCCCATAACGCGAAATGCTCTTTTATTGAGATCCTCTCTAATGCAGTGTTCCAGCAAGGCGATATCCACCATGCTGTCCCTTTTCGCCACCCCAATACGCTCACAAAAATCACGAATAGATTCCGGGGTATAACCACGTCTGCGTAACCCTGAAATGGTCGGCATACGGGGATCATCCCAACCGTTTACATAGTCCTGTTCCACCAGTTCTCGGAGCTTACGTTTACTCATAACCGTGTGACTGAGGTTTAAGCGCGCAAATTCAATCTGCTGGGGACGATGCTCTGCATCCTGTGAATAATCCACATGTTCCAGTGACCAATTATAAAGCGGTCTATGATCTGCGAACTCCAGTGTACAAACTGAATGGGTGATGTTTTCAAGGGCATCAGACAGGGGATGGGCATAATCGTACATGGGGTAGATACACCATTTATCACCGGTTCGATGGTGGGTTGCACGGAGGATTCTATATAATACCGGATCGCGCATGTTGAGATTCGGCGAAGCCATATCAATCTTTGCCCGAAGCACCTTAGCTCCATCAGGAAATTCACCGGCCCTCATTCGTTCAAATAAATCAAGATTTTCTTCCCACGAGCGATTACGGTACGGGCTCTCTTTGCCTGGTTCGGTTAATGTTCCGCGATAATTCCTGATTTCTTCTGCACTTAAATCACATACATAAGCTTCTTCTGTTTTAATCAGTTGAATGGCATACTCATACAGTTTTTCGAAGTAATCCGAAGCATAAAACATGCGATCTTCCCAGTCAAAACCCAGCCATTTTACATCTTCCTGAATAGATTCCACATATTCGGTATCTTCTTTACTGGGATTGGTATCGTCGAAGCGCAGATTACAGAGGCCATTATTGGCTAAAGCAAGTCCAAAATTCAAACAGATGGATTTGGCATGTCCAATATGCAGGTAACCATTGGGCTCCGGCGGAAAACGGGTATGTACGGCCCCTCCATTTTTCCCAATCTTTGCGTCTTCTGTAACAATATTTTGAATAAAATTCACAGGCAAAATGACTCCTGCATCCTTTTCTTCAACGGGTTGATCTTTTTGTACTTCACTACCGGGTTTGTCCATGAAAATGTTTTCCTCCTCACATTTTAAGTATTTGTTATCTGCTGTCAGAAGCGTTACAATTCTCCTGATTGACGGAAACGAGCTAACCAGTATTTCTTTTATTTAATGGTTCAAGCATACATTAATAATTCCCCTGTAACAGACATTTTAAAATTGCACCCTATCCTTCAGTTCTTTCACAGGTTAATCCAAATTTGTTTGCTTTAGGGCTAAGCAGAATCAGTACACTGCAACCATTTTATCAAATGTATTCCGTACTAGTATAACGCTATGAACAGAGAATTTCAAAAACATTCCATGAACTGGTTCAGTGTCATACAAATCTGCGAGTCCAGTTAAAATAAGTTTGAAATGTTCTGGAAGTGTGTTATTTTAATTCTATTGAAAAAATTCAGTCTTCATAAAACGTTTCAGTAAAATCATATAACTCAACTTTCGCAGTTGACAGATTATGCGGCATAAAGTTGGTTAGTTGGTCAGTTGGAAAGAATAGACACGGATTAACACGGCTGAGTAGTAACTAATAAAGGAGTATTATTTCATGCTTGGCACAATCTTAAATGCTATCGCAATCATCGTTGGGAGTACCATTGGTCTGATTTTTCGTGGAGGAATTCCTGATGAAACAAATAAATCCGTAATGAAAGCCATCAGTCTGGCCGTTATTCTAATTGGCCTGATGAATGCTTTAAAGGTTCAAAACCTTCTGCTGGTCATCATCAGCCTGGTAATCGGCACGATTTTAGGCGAACACTGGCGGATTGAAGAGCACCTGGAAAATCTCGGTCTGTGGGTAGAGCACAAATTTTCTCGCTACGGAAACGGTATTGCAAAAGGCTTTGTTACGTCCAGTTTGCTGTTTTGCGTAGGTTCCATGGCCATCGTGGGAGCATTGGAAAGTGGACTCACCGGAAACCACCAGACGCTTTTTGCCAAGTCGGTCCTGGATGGCATCTCATCGGTTGTCTTTGCGTCATCACTGGGTATAGGGGTGATTTTTTCCGCAGTCGCGGTATTCTTGTACCAGGGTTTCATTACCATTACAGCGGTCTTTATGAAACAGTTCTTAATTGACAGTGTTATCATGGAAATGTCCGCTGTAGGAGGCTTACTAATTGTGGCATTGGGCCTGAACATGCTGGAAGCCACCAAAATTAAAGTAGGCAACATGCTTCCGGTCATCTTCATTCCCTTAGTCTACTTCATTATCCAAGTCGGCTTCGCTCATTTCGGAATTCAATGGTAACTTAACGAAAAAACCCCCTCTTCATGAGAGCGTTTTTCGTCCGCCTGTAAAGCTGTCAAGCGCTCCATCTTCTCATCTGCTTTTTTTCTTATTTGCGAGCAATTTCCATATCCATGGGACCCACAGGCATATCGAGCGTAGTACCGCGTACCGACTTAAAGCCTACTCGCAGCATGGAATCAGCTGCAAAACCCTGTTCAAATGCCATATCCTGCCCCATCATGGCTGTTGAGAGCCAGCCCAGTACCATGCTCTCGGGACTGGTTCTTTCATGAATTAGTCCATCCGTAACAACAATACACACTCCCCCTGGATTTAGTGCATCATATATTTTTTCATCATCAAATCTATATTATCTTTAGCAAAGTTGAGTGTTGCCGAAGCCAGAACAAAATCATAACTCTCACCAATAGAATCGTTTATATAGTCTCCACCTATAACCTCCATCCTGTCATCCATTTCATACTGCCTGATAAAGCTTTCGCTTACTTTGACAACTGCTGGCTGGTCAAAAATAACCCCTTTCATCGTAGGATGCTCAGCTATTATAGATATTCCAATAAGTCCTGGTCCACCACCCAGGTCCAGCATCTTCTTAAAGGATGAAAACTCAGGTAATTTTGAAACGATTCTTGCCATCTCCTGCGCTATTCCGGCCCTATGATAATTACATGCCGTCAGACCATCCAGGAACAAGCGAGTGTTCTCTGGATGGTCATCAATGGTCTCCGCTACAGCAACTGCTGACATGGGTTTAGTTAAATAATTAAAGACCTTCAATTCTACGCCGGCCAAAAACACATTGGAGCGTACAGAGTCGATAAACATTTGATACAAATCCTTAAAACTGTTATTTACAACTGGTAAACTTTTCACTACATATCCCTCCCGTTTAAGAGCAACCGCTCTATTTCTTCGCAAGTCCCATCTTAAATCTTCTCTTAGTAGAGGCACTTCCTGAACTTCTGCTGATTCTCTGCCATTTATATATATGCCATGATAAATTTACAGGCCGCATAGAGAAAATACAGCCCAAATATTAGTTTCAAGGTAGCTGGTTTATATTTCTTTATCGTGGCTGCACTGATTTGCGCACCAATTATTGTACCAGCAGCTACTAATAGTGCAGCATCAAGAGCAACATACCCCTGAACCAGTTTTATTCCTCCTCCTACCAGTGCCAGTGGGAAAACTGTCGCCAACGAAGTCCCCATAGTAACATAGACAGGAACTGCAAATATATAAATAAGTCCCGGCACTAGCAGGTAGCCTCCCCCTAAACCTACTAATCCTGATAGAAGGCCAACCAGCATACTAAAGACAGACATCCCCTTAAGGTTCCGGCCTATTTTCAAGTGACTAAATTCCCGGCTTTCCGGTGACACGCCTTCCCATATCATACGGACAGTAGGAATCAAAAATATAATTCCTAAAATGAAGCAAATTAAATCAGTCCGATCTGCTAACAGGGTAAAAAGCCAGGAACCAATTAACACTCCGGCTACTCCAGCAGGAGCCATCCAAGCAACTGCACCGATATCCATGTTCCCCTGTCGATAATGCCCATAACCACCAGACAGAGCAGTGAAAATCACCACGAATAATGTGGTTCCAATAGCTACAGGCGCAGAATAACCCAACCAGAAAGTAAATACCGGCAATAGAATCGCACATCCACCAGTACCAATCAATCCACCCAGCCATCCTGCCAATAAGCCGGCTAGCAGCAGTAAGATTCCCAAAATCAGATTTGCTTCGGGAGCTCCTTCTACACTGATATATATACCACTAGTCTTAACAATCGGGAGAGCAACCACAATTACAAGCAAAAGCAGCGTTACCAGCCAATTATTCTTTATGTATTCCCTTCCCCGAGCAAACAGCTTGCTATACCAGGTGGTTTCCAGCCCAGCTACCTTTCTTTCCCCTGTTTCTGATTTCATTTTTACTAAATCATTTTGTTCGTTATCATTCATTTCCTCCCCACCCTCCACCTATTATTTTCATCACATTCCAATTCACCCTATTGCTTCTAGATTCAGAATGCTTTCATGCTCCAACCAGCTGATGCGTCTGCATCAATATGAGCCATCCACATACGTTGATACAAGCCTTTTTGCTCAATAAGTTCGTCATGTCTGCCGTTTTCAACAATTTTTCCATCATCCACAACTATAATCTGGTCAGCTTCACGGATTGAAGATAACCGATGTGCGATGATTATGACAGTTTTTCCCTTGATAAGGGTACTTAACCCTGCCTGTATTTTGGTTTCATTTTCCGGATCAGCAAAAGCTTTCTCTATTTCAGATTGGCATCACCTGTACGTAACATTATATGGTATCGATTATCATTATCAACCAGTAGAGGTATTTTTCTTACCCCAAAAGGTATTTTGTGTAAACTTTGGCCCGGTGACGCTATTTCTTATTTAATTGTTACGATAGCCCTATGACAATGACTTAAGTGCAGACTGATAGCTATGAAATAATTGGAGAAAAAAGACAAGGAATATTCATTTTATGCTTCACTTACTGATTTCCCTGTACTCACCGGCGTATTTACTCGGATTGATACCGAATTTTTTTCTAAATGCCCCGGCGAAATGACTGGGGTTAGAATAACCTACTTCCTGCGCCACGTCTATCACACTGCTGTTGCCACCTCCCACCAGCAGCAAACGTGCTTTTTCCATACGCATATCCCGTAGGTATCCAAAAATCGTATTTCCCCACATTTCCTTAAAACCCACCTTCAGTTTATATGTGTTAAGATCTATTTCTCGGGCAAGTTCAGTAATGCTTAAAGGTTCCTGCATGTTATCAATAATGATTTTTTTGGCTTCTTCCATCTGATAAACAAATTCAATGACCTGCATCTTTTCCATGGTGCAGATGCTCACTTCCACACCATTGCGAAGGATAATTCTCTCTACAAACCCTTTGCCAAAATCAGGACTAATCTGGTAACTATGGGTTGAACCAAGCTGTTGAAATAAGCCAGCAAAATTTTCATAACCATCCCCCCATAATAGCACCCTAATAAAAAAACCTGGGTCTATGTTCAATCTGCACAAACGCTGGTGACTCTTTCGATGGTAAAGCCGACCTCCTGTCCGGGGTCATAGCGTTTATCAGCCGTAGTTTGAACCTTCAACACTCGGTCCTTAAATCGCAGTTGATAATCTATTACGCTACCATGGTAGCTTCTGCCTACAATTTGACCTGTGACCGGTCCAGTACCTCCATTAAGTTTGATATCTTCACTGCGCACCGCCAGTATTTTAGCCCCCTCGGGGCCTCCCGCAACCATCCTCTGACTGGCCATTTCCCACAAGTTCATCTCTGCAGGATTATCTTTTGGTTGGCGAATCAGATTAGAACTACCTATGAAACTAGCTGCAAATTCAGTTCGGGGAAAACGATAGACTTCTTCTGCGGCTCCTACCTGTACCAGTCGGCCCTGGTTCATTATGGCAATACGATCAGAGATACACATAGCTTCCTGCTGATCATGGGTAACATGAATTATAGTCAAATCAAGTTCCCGCTGAATTCGCTTGATCTCTTCCTGCATCTCTTTTCTTAAATTTGCATCCAAATTAGATAATGATTCATCCAGGAGTAAGAGCGGCGGATTTAGAGCCAGAGCTCTGGCCAGTGCCACCCGTTGTTGTTCTCCCCCGCTCAATTCGTGAGGATAACGGCTTTCCAGACCCTGAAGCCGAACCACTTCCAGGAGACCTCCCACGACCTTCTTTTGTTCCTTACGACTATAGCGTTTCATCCGCAGTGGATAAGCAATATTCCCAAACACATCATAATGCGGCCACAGGGCATAATTTTGAAAAACCATAGCTATCCCCCGTTTCTCAGGAGGAACAAATACCCCCGTTTCGGCTACCGACAACAACCTGCCCGCCACCGAAAAACTCCCCGTATCCAATTTTTCTAGACCAGCCATAATCTGCAAAAGAGTAGTTTTACCACACCCACTGGGACCAACAATCGCCAGGATCTCCCCTGGAAAAATATCTATACTTACATTCCTAACCGCCTCAACCGTGCCAAACCGCTTACTTATATTACACAATTGTGCCTGTAGCATTACACTCACTCCATTCTAGACTTACCGACCTTCTCAATAAGCAAGTTTCCAATCAAGGTTATAACAATCACTATTACTGCTATAGCCGAGACCGTTTCTAAACCACCCGTATCAGAACGCATGTTAAACAATAAAACCCCTATAGTCTCGAACCCCGTCGTATAGAGCAGTATAGAAATCGGTATCTCTCTTAGCACCAATAGAAATGACATTATCCAACCATTTCTTATATTCGGGGTTATAACCGGTAGAGAAATATCCCAGAATGCCCTTCCCGGACTTGCCCCAGCTATGCGGGCTGAATGTTCCAAAGATAAATCAATCCCCTGCAAAGGCCCACTAACACTTCGAACCGCAAAAGGCAAACAAGCCGCAATATAAGTGATCACCAATATCCAGGGAGTCCCATATAGCTTCAGGGGAGGATTAATCCAGGCTAAAATAGCAGCCACAGCCAAAACCGTACCCGGAACAGCCACCGGCCAGGTAGCCGTAAACTCCATCAACTTCCTTCCTTTAACAGAGGTTCGGTTAGCTATCCAGGCTACAATAACCCCTATTATGCTAGCCACCGACGCTGCTGCTATACCAAAAATGATACTGTTACGTATCGCCCGTAGCCCCAACCCATCATTAGCAAAAATAGCCCGATAATTCTCCAGCGTTAAACTCGCCATATTCAAATCCATTCCCCATTGTTTGAGAAACGAAGAAATCACTATCGTTCCTAACGGCACTACCGTTGTTACCGACAAGGTCGCCAGTACAATGATAACTACCGGTATGCGCCATTTACCAAGGGAATGCACTTCAGGCGGCTGTGAATGAGAACTGACATTAATATACTTCTTTTTGCGCAAACTCCAGTTATAGGCCAGGAAAACCACACCAGAACACAACAGCAAAACAATCGAACTAGCTGTCGCCACCGGTAAATCAAGCTGGTTTAAAGCACTGTAAATTCTAGTCGTAAGTATATAGTTACCCGTCGGCAAACCGATTACCGCCGCTACCCCGAAGCAAGCCATAGTATGCTGAAAAACCAACAATCCAATTGATAAAATACTCGGCAATATCAGAGGAAGGCTTACTGTCAACATAGTCTTTAAAGGTCCTGCACCGGATAAACGCGCCGCTTTTTCCAGACTCATATCATTCATCCGTAAAGCACTGCATAAAGTCAAAAACACCAGCGGGAACATATGAATAGTCATAACCAGGATGATACCTTCCAAATTATAAATATCGATCGGTTGCTCCAACCAATGCCAGGTATTATATAGCCAACGATTAACATACCCGTTTCTACCCAGCAGTTCAATCCAGGAAACCGCCATAATATAAGATGGAATTATAAAAGCAAGAAATACTAACCATCTGATAAGCCCTTTCCAGGGTAAATCAGTACGGGTGAGCATCCAGGCTAGCCCCCCTCCTAATATGATAGCCAGGACGCTCACCCCCCCGGCTACATAAAAAGTGTTGTATATAGAACTAATCGTTTTTACATCAGTCAACGTCTGCTGATAAGCTAGCCCAGATATGCTAATTCCATTAAAACTCATTCCTAGACTATATAGGATTAAGACCACCAGAGGATAAATGATGGTCGCTAACAAAACTGCAACTGCTGCCAAAGCCACCAATCGTAACAAATAGTAATAATTCCGGGGTTCTTGCATTACGTTTCTACTCAACCTCTCCTTATTTAGCCAACATTATATTTTCAAAATTACTGCGGATCTGGTCAGCATCAGCAGCAATTTTTCCCCAATCCAGGTTAATAGATTTGATATCTTTGGGCACTCCGGCAGGCATCTCTACATCATCTCTAACCGAGATAAAACCGTATTTATTCATGATAGTCTGTGCCTCTGGCGAAATCACAAAATCAATAAACTGCTGACAAGTCTGAAGGTTAGCATCAGAACGTTTTTCATCGGCTATTATAGCTATAGGTCTTTGGATACTAATGCTCCCTTCTGCCGGCCAGGCTATCGCCAGTTTACTCTTGACCCCTACTTTTTTATCCTTCTTAATCCCTCTTAAAACTCCGTCATGAGGAACTATCGCCACATCAACTTCACCAGTTGCTACCCGCTCTACAGCCTGATTATTCTGTTGAGTCAGCATTACTTCATTGGCTTTTAAGCCTTTAATATAATCCCACTTACCATCATTCATCGTTGTTAGTCCAGCAGTTAATGCCAACGCAGTAGCTGATTGGCCTGCATCCGCCATAGCCAACCGTTTTTTCCAATAACCTTCCTGCAGATCATTCCAGGAATTAGGGATCTCCTGTTTGGCAACCTTATCCTGATTATAAGCAATTACCCCATAACGAGAACTACAGACAGTATAATAACCGTCCCCAATCTGGCACTCTTCTTTGAGATTAGCCGCTTCGGGTGATGTATACTGTTCTAGAAGCCCTTCCTGTTGGAGTTGAATATACAAACTCGGCTCGGCTCCCCAGATAATATCCGCCGCTACATCCCCTGCTTCAGCTTCAGTATGTACTTTCTGCGCCAGTGGACCACACCCCATATGCAATACATCTACTACATCACCACGCTCTTTTTCAAAACCTTTTTCCAGTTCCAGAAGCATAGGCTCAGGGCCAGAAATATACAGATTCGCCTTTCCCTGCTCCGCCTGTTCCGGTTGTGAATCTCCTCCCTCTGCATTCTCCTGTCCCCCACAACCAGCCAATGCAAAAGCCAGCACTAATAAGGAGCTCATCAACAGTACCATAAGATTCTTTTTCATTAATTTAACCTCCCCAATATAGATACAAATTTCTTGTTAGGTTATCCTAACTTCATGGTCATAAAATAACTTCAGAATTCCTGCAATAAGTACTGCTTCGACGCCAACATAATATAAAAGCAAACGCCTATTTGGAACAGTTTCAAAGCCATAACCATCATAGAAATTCCGAAGCATTTTTCAAAACCATTATGATATTAATTATCATTATCGTACAGAAAATTATACTGAATGTCAAGTATTGATACAGGTCATTTTTAGTTGGTAAACAATTATAAGCTTGTCCTCGCAATACCGGTTACTCAAGTTTCGCAGTTGACGGATTATGCGATATAAAATTGGTTAGTTGGTTAGTTGGTCAGTTGGAAAGGGGAACGAATAGACACACCCTATGGGTACCACTGATACTACCTGTGTTCTATCGTTCCCTCATTCCTTTCCAACTTTCCAATTAACCAACTAAAACGTCCGCGTAAGTCCTAAAGGTCTGCGTAGTCAGCGTCTATTCGTTCCCCTTTGTTGTTCATTATCTGTCTACTGCGAAACTTGCGCGGTTATAATCATGTCTTCAGTATTCAACCTTGCAGCTCAGTAAACATGCTGGACAAAAAAATGTGGGGTATGATCAAATCACACTCCACATTTTAGCTATACACAATAATTTAGTCGTTACCCTGCTGATTCACATTCTGGAATCCAAAACCCCGACCAACTCCTCGTCCACAGCCTCGTCCACGGCCACCTCTAAAACCTAGGCCAACATTCATATTGGCACGACCTCTTCCAGCACCCCAGAATCCTGCTTGACCCCGGACTGGAGCTTTTGCTGTAGGACCTGCAGGGGCACATCCACCCATTCCCCAACCTGTTAATGGGCCTTGCCCTACTGGGCCTGTTCCATCTCCACGCGGCATACGATTGCCTCCTTCCGCTATGGTTGATTTATATACTCAAGGACGTTTTCCCAGATGGGGAAAAGCATGCTTCTCACTTCATCTACAGAAGCCGGGATTTCAGCTCTGGTTATGGCGTCCGCAAGCACCTTGTTATAAGGAATCCTGCCTGCACAGGGAACATTATGCTGGACAGCCCACTCTTCCATTTCCTTTGTTACATCTAAGTTAAGATCACATTTATTGATGATTAGAACAGCCTTTAACTGTTCAGCAGCCAGCAATTCATAAACGCGTTTCATATCATGAAAACCTGACAGGCTTGGTTCTGCAACAATGATGGCCAAATTAACGCTCACCATTGACGATATCACTGCACAACCAATCCCCGGTGGACCATCTGCAATAATCAATGGGATTTCTTGTTCGACCGCTTTTTCTCGAGCGGCATTCTTAACCTGCGCAACAAGTTTTCCTGAATTTTCTTCGCCTGGACGTAGTTCTGCATAATAGAATGGCTTTTGCTGCTCTGACAAACTGGCAAACCATCTGCCTGAAGACCGACTTTGCATTTTTATCGCATCTACCGGACATACATGGAAACAAAATGCACATCCCTCACAAGCCAAGGGACTTACCTGAAAATCTTCAATCGCATCAAATCGGCAAATTTCTTCACACAGTCCACATTGAGTGCAGCCCTCGGGGTCAATAACCGCAACATCACTTGAGGAAAAAGGATGCGCTTCTATGCCATCCGGATTTAATAAAATATGCAGATTGGAAGCATCCACATCATAATCACATGCAACACAGTGTTCCGCGAAATAGATGAAAGACGATGATATAGAGGTTTTGCCAGTTCCTCCTTTTCCGCTTAATACCAGAACTTCCTTCATGATACGTTCTCCTTTACAGCACACGCTATTTTCAGTACCGTGATTATTTTCAGCAGCGTGTCTTTCAATTCCGGCAAAGCTTCCAACGGATTATCTCCACGAGCATATGCCTTAGCAAGCTCCATACTAAACGGAATTCGTCCCAGAATTGGTATTTCGTTTTTTTCAGCCAAGCGTTGAATCTCCTTGTCGTCGCCTTGCCAGCGATTGATGACCAGACCACATGTAATCCCCAGCATTTTCGCTGCTTCCAATGAAAGCTCCAGATCATGCACCCCAAAAGGAGTAGGTTCGGTAACCATCAAACAATAGTCGCTTCCCTGTATCGCTTCAACCATTGGGCAGGTCGTTCCGGGAGGACAATCCACTATTGTGTATTTCTCATGCTTCGCTTCTTCTTTAACCGCTTTGATCAAAGGCGGACTCATCGCTTCGCCGACTGCCAAACATCCTGTTATCAATCGACCTTTTCCCGGCAATTCTGCATATTCAATGTCCCCTGTATACTGACCTTCTTCCACAATCGCCTTTTCGGGACAAAGGTATGAACAGGCCCCACAGGAGTGACACAATTCGCTGAAAACCAATACCTTTTCTGGCAGAACCACAATGGCATTAAAATTACATACCTCAGCACATTTCCCGCATAATGTACAAAGATCCATATTGACAGACGGGATTGCACGCGTTACAGGTCTGGTTTCTATTAGATGATGAGGTAAAACCAAATGGGTATTAGGTTCTTCCACGTCTGTATCCATAATAATTAATTCATCTGTATCAAGCATTCTTGCCAAGCAAGAGGATAGCAAAGTCTTCCCAGTCCCCCCCTTGCCACTCGCCACTGCAATCTGCATCCTAATTATCCTTTCTATCGTCCACAAAAAACCTTATTAGTGATCTATCAGCATATTGCTCCTGTGCTTTTTAGTTCACCTTTTAAATAGGTCTCCATGACTTCTTCAACGGTACCTTGTGCGCCCACAAAGACTTGAATCCCTTTCCCGTTAAACAGATCCTGCGCCATTTTACCCATTCCTCCAGAAATCACTACCGTTGCTCCAAGGTCAGCTAAAAATCCAGGTAAAACGCCTGGTTCATGTCCCGGATTAGCAACGTTTTTCCACTCTTTTGTGTCCGTATTATAAATAGCAAAACTCTCACAATGTCCAAAATGCTGGCATACTGTATTTCCTTCTTTTGCAACACCAATTAACATCTTTTGGCACCTCCATAATATCAATAAATTTTAATGACTGGGGCTGTTCACTTCCTGTAATTCATTGTCCACAAGCTTCTTTAAGGCAGCCTCCACTGTTGTCCCTTCCGGGCAAGCAAATGTTTTAACACCTGCCTGTTGCATCGCTGAAAACGCTTTCGGTCCCACTCGACTAGCGACTACAGTCCCAACATCATTCTTAAGTAATTCCTGTACGGAACCGGTACCTGCACCATGCGCGGATTCTTTTCCTGTGTTTGCAAGCGCACTGAATTGGCCTTTGTCAGTATCATAGATCATAAAATAGGCACATCTTCCCATTCTGCCATCCATTAACGATGTCGATTCTGATCCTGTTGAACAAATCGCAATTTTACTCACTTTTAAGCCCCTCCTTTTTTATTTTTATATGAGCATATGTTCACTATCATTGTATGCTGTCCTTTTTCAGTTGTCAACCTTATAAACCATTCTGTAATTTTTATTTTTCTATCTTTGGAGAAATTTTATTCTTCTTTGGCTTGTACTAATTTAATTATTAGTTGAACAGTTGGTTAGTTGGTTAGTTGGTTAGTTGGACAGTTGGAACGTTGATGTGGGTTAGTAAGAAAATAGGTTTAATTGACGCGGATTTTTTTAATGGGTCGAAAGCTAAAGCTTCCTTTAAAATGGTAAAGAGCTTTTCATTTTGCGTAGAAAAGGCTTCAGCCTCCATCAAAGCCTCACCCCTAACCCCTAACTCCTCACCTCTTTTCATCAGTGGTTGTGGCCTGCGGCCATGGAGGGTTCCCCTGCAAAACCCACAAATCTTCCTGTTTGAATACATATTGCTTTTCACAGGGTGATTATTTAAGAAACTCTACCTTTCTTATTTCTGGTCCTAGGGCTACTTATTATACGGTTCCCCCCGTATAATTTTAAACCCCCGATAAATTTGTTCGGTAAGTATCATGACGGCCATTTGATGCGGGAATGTCATTTTAGAAAAGGATATGCGCTCATTAGCTCTCATTTTCACCTCCGGGGATACGCCGTAAGAGGCACCAACGATTAAATTAACACGAGGGGCACCGCTGGCATTCCAGCGTTCAATCTGACCGGCCAGGTCCTGCGAAGAAATTTGTTTTCCGTCAATATCAAGGACAACAAGGATTTCGTCCGGGGTTATCAGGTTAAGGATCTTTTCGCCTTCCTTCCGCAGCAGCCTTTCAATATCTTTTTCCGATAGATTTTGCCCCAGTTTTTCCTCCAGACCGTCCACAAACTCGATTTTGGTATACGGCCCTAATCGTTTCAGGTATTCCTGGATTCCGTTCATGTAAAATTTCTCTCTGATTTTTCCAACGGAAATAATCCGATACTTCATCCTCTGCCTCCTGTGCTGTTTTTCGTTTTCTAAGTCTACCGCAACAAAGGAAAAAAAGAAACGCCCTACTATGAGGACGTTTTCATTACAGATCACAGATGCCAATACATCATTCCTGTTCCAATTTTATATTTATGGTTTTTTGCTCCATCGTTTTTCCCTGTATTCGCGGCATCCGCGCATATTTAATTTTCAGTGTTTCTCCAACTTCATGCGCCATGATCGTTTCCTGTAGTTGCAGCGAGGTTTCTATTTTCTCTCCATTGATTTCAGTAATGATGTCATATTCTCTCAGACCCGCCTTAGCTGCTGGTCCTCCAGGAATGGGAGAGATGGCAACACCGTTGTAAATCGGCAGATTAAAGTACTTGGCTTCATCTTTGCTCACTTCTCCCATAATCTGAATCCCCAGGATAGGTCTCTCAACACGTCCATTCTTAATGAGTTCTTTAACAACCATCTGTACCTGCCGGGAAGGAATGGAAAATCCCATACCTTCAAAGCCCTGGACAGCAATTTTTATGGAATTAATGCCAATGACCTGCCCATCCAGATTGACCAATGCTCCTCCAGAATTTCCTGGATTAATGGCTGCATCTGTTTGGATGAGACGAAACACAAAACCTTCTTCTGTTGTGATGAGCCGGTTTAGTCCACTAACCACACCGGCCGTAACGGACCGGGCAAAACGTAAACCCAGCGGATTACCAATGGCAACAACCTGCTGCCCAACTACAAGTTCTTCTGAATCCCCAAATTCAGCGGGGGTTACTTTGTTCTTTACGTCAATTTTTATTACAGCAAGATCAGTACGAGGATCCATACCAATGATTTTGGCTTCTTTTTCATTACCATCAGCTAGGGTTACGATTAATCGCTGGGCATCTCGAACCACATGGTGATTGGTTACGATGTGCCCTTCTTTATCCAGAATAACACCTGAACCAGTGCTCTCTGAAGTGCGGAGGCTAAAAAGATCTCCATCATCTCTTACATTGGTAATTCCTACAATAGATGGGCTGACAAGCTGTGCTACATCACTCACGGTCCCGTTTACGGCAAGGTGGTCGGATTCATTGACCATAGGTTTGCTTTGTTCTGTAAAACTGTAAAAAAGCAGATATCCCCCCAGTCCAAAGCAGAAGAAAATAAGAAAAAATTTGATTGATAGAATGATTTTTGGATTCACAGAAAGCTCCCTTCAAAACGAAATGGTGGTAGTTCATAGTCTATACCAGCATATCGAAATTATTCTGAAGGGCCATGAATATTTTCGTTACAATTAATATTCATTTTGATTAATTAATAATAAGTTGAGTATAAGCGGAATTATTAGTTGGACAGTTGGTTAGTTGGTCAGTTGGTCAGTTGGAACGTTGAAGTGGGTTAGTACGAAAATAGACACACCCTAACGGGTACCACACTCAAGAGTGCAACTGATACTTCCTTTGGTCGTAATATAGGATGCTGATGTTCACTACGGTCACTTTAAATATGACGCGAATAATGCGGATTAACACGGATTTTTTGTAGTTAATAACGTTGAATAGATGCAGACTAACGCGGACCTTTTTTTGTAAGTGGTCAGGGGTGAGGAGTAAGGGCAATGCATTGCCATAGTGCCTGGTTCCTTACTCCTCACCCCTCACCCCTCACCTATTTTCATCGGTGGTTGTGTCTTGCGAACATGTAGGGTTAGTACGAAAACAGGAGAGCAATGTATGCTCTCCTGTCGTAATCTTTGTTTGCTTGTTACTACTCAGCTGTGTTAATCCGCGTCATTATTAACGACTGTAAGGAGTATCAGTTGTATCCACAGGATGTGCCCGAAGGGTCCGTGTAATCCGCATCATTTTAAATGTGACCAGAGGGAACATCCGTTGTACCCGAAGGGTGTGTCTATTCTTTCCAACTTTCCAACTTTCCAACTTTCCAACTGATCAACTGACCAACTAACCAGCTTTATGCCGCATAATCCGTCAACTGCGAAACTTGAGTTATTATTTTATCAATAGCTCTGTAGTAACGTTTGCTTTATTGTTATTTTACCCGCGCGCCCAACGATTGTAATTTTTCGGCGATATTTTCATAGCCGCGGAATATATAGGATGCTTCTTCTATAACGGTTTGACCCTGTGCCGCCAGACCGAGAATAACTAATGCCGCACCGGCACGTAGGTCGGTAGCCTTCACTCGAGCCCCGAAAAGGTTTTTATGGCCCTCAACAACGGCTGAATGTCCTTCCACTTTTATCTTGGCACCCATTCGCTTAAATTCATCAACAATCTGGAAGCGATTTTCAAACACATTCTCAACTACCACACTGGTCCCTTCCGCTGTTGAGAGAAGCGCCAACATTTGTGATTGCATGTCCGTTGGAAAACCAGGATAAGGCATCGTTTTGATATCAGCAGGTATAATTTTGGGTCCAGCCTTTACGATTAATCCGTTTTCCGTCTCAAATATCGTTGATCCTGTTTCCTGAAGTTTAGCAATAATGGGATGCAGATGCGTTGGAATCACGTTTTCAACCTCTACCTCCCCACCTGAAACCGCTGCTGCAACCATATAAGTACCCGCTTCAATCCGATCAGGAATAATTGCATATCTACCAGCTTTTAGCTCTGGTACCCCCTCGATCTTAATGATGTCCGTACCTGCGCCTCTTACTTTTCCACCCATGGAATTAATGAAATTCGCCAAATCAACAATTTCAGGCTCCTTGGCAGCATTTTCAACAATGGTCATCCCCGGCGTTTTAGAAGCCATCATCATAATATTTTCCGTTGCACCCACACTGGGAAAATCCAAATATACTCTAGCTCCTTTTGGATTTTTGGCACATGCATAAATGTATCCATGTTCAAGCTCAACGACCGCTCCCATTGCCTGTGCACCTTTTAAATGCAGGTCCATAGGTCTTGATCCAATATCACAACCTCCAGGCATGGAAATAATGGCCTCGCGTTGTCGTCCCAGCAATGACCCGAGAAAGAGATTGGAAGCTCTCACCTTTTTGGCAAGGTCATACGGCGTTTTCTTGCTAATGTCTGTCGATGGCGGGCAGATTGAAAGACTTCTGTCTTCGTTCCAATGGCAATCTACACCCATTTCTTTTAGAATCTGAATCATAATTTCAACATCGTTAATCTGTGGAACATTATCGAGAATGGTTTCCCCCTCAGCCATGATACTTGCAGCCATTATGACCAATCCTGCATTTTTCGCACCACTGATTTTTACGTTCCCATATAACGGTCTCTGTCCTTCAATTACAAGCGTCTCTTTCAAAGAAGTACACCTCTCTAAATTTTTTCAAGGTAGTTATAGTAAGCCATTTCAAATGATTGATAATCAGTATTCAGCGACAGGGCCACTGCTTGTTCCATAGAATTACCGGTCCCCAAATACTGTAATATCGAGTAGATGTTTTCTTCGCCATATTGACTGACCAGAAACTCTACCAGTTTCAAGGACTGCCAGTACGCAATTCTTTGATCCACCTGGTCAAAGTTTTTGCCCAGTTCCTGCAGGCTATAGTAGGATTTTTGTTTCTCCCCTAAAAACGGCTCTTCAAATTCAAAACCTGTTATTTGTTTCTCCACAAACTGTGCAATTCCTTCTGTCCACCAGCGATTATAGTTTCCTTTGGTCATATCGTCAACCAGTAAATGAGCAAATTCATGCACCATCGGACCCTCTTTAATAAATTGTTCTTTATCCGAAGAATCAGCAAGCCATTCTCTGGGAGAGAGTATCCGAATCGTTCCGCCCCAGTAAACCCCCATTGCTTTTTCGTCCTTATCCCAGCCAAAACTTTTGGCCAGAGTGCTGCTATCAGGGAAAACGACAATCGCGGTTTTGATCTTCGGTTCTCGTCCCATAAATTCCGTTACGGACTGATACGCCTCCTCCGCTGATTCTTCTACCAGCGGCATATACGCCGAGTCAATGGGCAGATACTTAAATTGAAAATGTTCTGTCTGTGATTCACTAAATTGAACCGTTTTCAAATACGTCTCTTGCCCAACCATAAACCGAAACAGATTCTGTTTGAGCTGTCCTGGTTCAGTATTTTTAAATAAATAAGCCCCCAACACAATTATAGTCAGGACTGCCAGGGTTATGACAAAGATATTTTGTGATTTAATTCCCAGCATTCTACCCCCTCCCCACAATACTGATTATACTATGGAGATGGATTTCCAGGGGCAAACAAATACTGGTATATCATCCAGCGTCCCAATGTGATGAACTTATCTTATATACACATTCTAAAGAAGAACCCTGACCGTAAGGTCAGGGTATTTTCATAAAATTATCTTAATGAGCTCAAAGGATTGGTAAACGAGCCATTGATAAGGACCTCGAAATGGAGATGCGGACCGGTGCTGCGCCCAGTGTTACCCATGTACGCGATAACCTGCCCACGAGCAACTTCAGCCCCAACCGATACAGCAAATCTGCTGCAATGCGCATATCTTGTAACGAACCCATTCTTATGATTGATAATGATAAAGTTTCCATATCCGCCATTCCTTCCAGCATAAGTAACAACTCCCGCATCGGCAGCCTTTAATGGTGTTCCTGAATTGGCAGCGATGTCCAATCCGGTATGCGCAGACCCTTTATAATACTGGGTAATGGTTCCATAAACTGGCCATGCCAGAGAACCCGATACACCACCACGAGAAGCAACTGTTGTAACCCGGCTTCCTTTGACGATGATCTTATCTACCGCTTTTTTAATAATTTCTTCTTTTAGTATATCTGTTTTATCAGCAATCCCGTTACGCCGTACTTCAACGTAGGTGACCTGTTTTTCTCCCTGTACCCCATTCTGCTTCACTGTCACACTATACGATGCGTTTTTATCAGTAACCACTTTTGTCTCAAAGGGAATGACTTCGTTTCTTTCGCCTTCCACTTTAGCAAGCACGGTCACATAAGGTTTGGTCTTATTCAAAATAATTTTTTGCCCTAGTTGAAGATAATCATCTTCTTTAAGATTATTGGCAACTAGAATATCATCAACATACATATCGTTTTTCCGAGCAATGGTCCACAGATTGTCGCCTTCCTCAACAACGTATTCTTCCGGAGAATTCGTCCCTGTAGTCAGCAGGTTCCAGGTTTCCTGTTCTGTCATTACCTGTGAAACCGACATTTGTGCGTCTTTAATCTCAATGTTTTCTTCAAAGTCAACAGATAGTAAATTTTCGTCCTCTGTGATCCATGAGTGAGCTGATTTAATGTGGTCCAGTATTCCCTGGGCTACTTCTTTATTAGCTACACTGACAACTGTATTCCCATTAATCACAATGGAAGTCGCTGAAATCTGGAACTCAAAGTGCTTCTTTATTTCTTCTTCTATTTGTTCCACCGGCACAACCTGGTCAGTGGCGACAAACACCCTCTTAAATTCAAGCGTGCTTCCCAGTACTAACTGTTCATCCTGTCCATTAATTTCTTGAATTGATAGTTTTTCAAGCGCCTGTTGAACATCCGAAGTATGCTTTACAATAAATTCCTTTTCGCCATCAATAAGCACTGCATAAGCAGGCGGTCTCATTGCAAAAAATATTGCAACAGCTAAAATAAGCGCTATTACAACAACACCGTAAATCTTGTTTTGCTTAATATAATCTAACATACATTCTCCATTAATAATTAATCGATATACACACCCTTATTTCATTCTACGTTTTTTGAAAAATTCCTTCTTTATTTATAAAATCTTCTCAAGAAAATGCTTCATTATCGACCATTTATCTGTTTTTGTAATTCCAGGTAAATAGCCCCTTCAATACGCTTTTTATGCATTGTACAGCTGACCTCGTGCGGCTTCTTCATGTCGCCATTGCTGAAATAGGCGTTGGCATGACACCCTCCTCCACAGAAGTTACGGGCCCAGCACCATTTACAGTCTTTATCCATCAGACGGTTGTTCTCAAACATCTTCCGAATCTCCCCGTCGATTTGACCTGTAGCAATATTCCCCATATAAAATTCCTGATGTCCGACAAACTGATGACAGGGATAGATATCTCCTTCAGGGGTTACCACAAGATATTCTATGCCAGCACCACATCCACTGGTTCTCTTCGCCAGACAGGGTCCTTTTTGCAGATTCAGGTTGTAGTGAAAGAAGTGAATATCTTTCCCTGAAAAATACGCCTCTTCTAACATGTCTGTTAATCTCTCGTATTCTTTTAATACCTGTCCGAGGTCTTCCTCTAAGATTGAAAATCCATTGTCTGGGCCTACAGCAGGTTCAACTGATATACAATCAAACCCTTCATCAATCATATGTTTAAGATCCTTTGAAAAATCAAGATTCTTTTTG
>JAYEHK010000119.1:0-12866 GCA_034659475.1 Bacillota bacterium
TGATGTAAGCGGAACCGTTGGTGTTAGTGGAAGTGTAGCAGTAAGTGGACCTGTTGATGTAAGCGGAACCGTTGGTGTTAGTGGAAGTGTAGCAGTAAGCGGACCTGTAGATGTAAGTGGCACCGTAGCAGTAAGTGGATCTGTCTTTGTAGAAAATTCGGGTGGTAATCCATTATATGTAAATCTCTACTCCAGAAACACGCTGGATTCCGGTCCTGTATCTGGTGGTCCTATGAATGGCGATACCCATTCAGGACTCACTGTGTGGGATGTATTGGGGTATAATTCCTGGACTCTGGCAGTAAAATGGAGTGGCTATACTGGTAGCGGAGCTCAATGGCATACCAAATTACAGGTTGCTGCAGTAAGTGGTGATGCTAACTTTATAGATGACGATGGAACTAAGAATTTCAGTGGAACGAGTTGGAATTTCTTTACTCCAAATTACCATGTAAGGTATGCACGCATTTATGTTTCAGGTAATGCAGCTGCTAGTGGAACATTATACCAGTATTTGCAGGCAGAATATTAAGCTCTATCTTGTAGCTGTTATTTCCCCAAAAAAAAGGCAAGTCAAACTTGCCTTTTTTTGATTTTCTCGATAAATCTTATGCTTAGACGAAAATCTTATCTGCTGTAAGCAGTTCTGCGATTTCAAATATTGCTCCCTGCCCCCCGTTTACCGTAAGCACATAATCAACCACATGCTGGACTTCTTTAGAGGCGTTTTTTACCGCGAAGCTCAGCCCCGCCTGCTTGAATAGTTCCAAATCGCTCATATCGTTGAAAATGCAGGCAATCTCTGTATAATCGAGAGCATATTCCTTTAGGACTGTTGCTATTATTTGCTTTTTATCTTCCGTACCTGAATATACTGTCCTTATTCCCATCTTCTCAGCAGCATTTTCTATAACCAGGTCGGCTTCTGGGTTAATAAGCAGTGTTTGAATACCTTTCTCATGCAGGCGGAGGATACCGCTACGGTCCTTAAAGTTGAATTTTTTCAGTTCAGCGCCAGATGCCGAGTAATAGTTTGCTCCATCGGTGAGGACTCCGTCACAGTCAATAAGCAGGACTTTGGTCATGGCGACCTTTTTGTGGATTATATAATCAGTATAAAAGCTGTGAATGGATTGACTCATTTCTTGGAACACGGGACTTATAGCGTTGATATCCTGTTCACAGTTGAGCAGATATAGCCTGAATTCTTTCTCCATCATTTGAGCTTTTAAGATAGGATCTCTTTCTGCAGAAATTCCAGGAACTGCAAGCATTAAGAATTCAAGCTCCACCCTGTTCATTGGTGTGATAAAGGTAGCAAAAAAGTGATTTTTCCTTAATTCATCCATACTGAGATTAAACTCCTCATAGCTCTGGTTTATTCTTATGGAATCACTGCTATCCGCCAGTTGACTGATAATATCGAGGTTGAGTTGGCATCTTTCCAGTAACTGATTAACTTCTGCGTAGGCACCGTTCATTATATGGCTTTGTTCTATTAAATACTCTATATCATAACTGCAGTTCCCGGATTCCAGCCAGTTATCTTCAACAAATCTGTCCAGCAACTGCTCTTTCATTAGTTCATCCAGGTTTTGAAACCTGGTTCCTTCAATATGGGCACCATATTTAGTAGTGTTAATTACATTCGCATCTTTATGATGACTTAGATACACTTCAATTTGCTGTCTCATACGAATAAAGCTATGATTGCTTGCTACCTGATTACCGTAAACATCTTTAACCATAACTGCATTTTCCAATACTTTCTCATTGGCCTCGTGAGGATGAAAAGTTGAACCGGCTGCATAAACTTTTTTATCTCGATAAGCTAGGTTTTGCCCTGCCAGTACGATGGGGCTAAAACCCAGCTTATATAAAAGCTGCAGGGTGATAAGTGCAATCGTTGTAGCATCATGAATTAATTCGTTTCCTTCCTTGCTCCCAGGTTTAAGATAAAAAGCTGCCAAGCTATCCTGGCTGATTAGCATGTGCATTTTAGGACCGGGGTATTTTTCCAGGGTTTCGTATCCTACCGTACTGCCAAAGATAAGGGGGATGGATTTAATAGCTTTTTCCAGGACCTCTTTACAAATCACTTGATTTTTTTCGGTTGGATCATAGGTGCAGGCAGCATCGGGATAAATCTCATGTTGAACCAGGGTATTTAGGGCTGTTCCAACTGAAAATATATAAGCCAGACCCGCTTCCTTTATCGTTCTTAAGTTTTCAATTTCTTCTTCCAGGGATGGTCCCGAAGCAACGATAATTGCTGGCTTATTTTTAAAAGAGCCTTTTTTATCAAGCAGGATATCAGGGGTGTTTAAGACCTGTATAAAGTTTTTAGTACTGTTTATAGTCCAGCGTTTTTCAAAAGCGGAATTGGTATTTACAGAAGCGCTGCGCTCTCTTATATGATTTTCAAACTGGGTATAAAAATTCTGGCGCTTTTCCGGGAAGATGCTTTTGTAAGCAGGAAGTTCGATGATCAATACCGAGTTGCGTATTTTTCTTACAAAACTGCTGCAGAATTTCAACGGGTCTTCAGCGTGGCTTTCAATATAGATGTTTTTTATTAAATGACGTGGTATTTGCGTTAAATCTGTATAGCACAGGAACTGGTGAAAAACCTCGGGGACTGGCTCGTATATGTCAAAAGAGGCATTCGGGTATTGTTTAATAAAGGCTTTTATATGATAGCCCAGTCCGATACCATAAAAAAGTATATCTGAATGATCTTCTGTGTTTTTATGGTTTTCAATAATTTCTTTTGCTTCCTGAATGGGATTGTTTTCATTATGAAGGAACATTTGGCCTACGAGTAGTGTTGTAGAGCCTTTTTTACTTGGAACAGACCGGACCAGATCTTTATCCAGCTGCCCCTCTATTTCGGACATTTTCTTCCATGCATCAGGAAAAGAATCCTTTAGTAGCTTCATATTTTCAAGATATGCCATAAAATTCTCCTTACTAACCGGCCACACATGGCCTGTTATTTTTTAATAATGGATACTGTTTTATACTATGGCTCAACTGAAAAGAATGTGTGGCATAATCCTGTTTGTTGGTTAGAATCTGGGGCAGAGCAAAAATTAACCGAGAGTGGAACGAAAAGACTTGCACTGCAATATATTAAAAAGAAGACGCCAAGTAAGTCAACATTGGGGGCGGTTCTTAATTGTTGATTTCGTAAAAGGAGCTAAAGATTTTGCAGGTTAAAAAGGATGAAGAATTATTTGCAAGTGGGCTGTTCTGGCTGGATCGAAAAGACTATGAGGTTGCCCTGGATGCTCTGGTAGAGTGTCACCTCCGCGGATATAGAAAACAGGAAATAGAGAAGATCATTTTGGAGGATTATTATATCCCCTATAAAAATCAGCTTGAGAAAAATTATTTTAAAAATGTAGATTTATTACGCAACTACCCTTATATCTATAGCCAGGATTATCCTGATTTTAACGACCTTTGCTACCAGTTTATACCCTGTTCAGCTTCTCGCTTTATTATCTATGATCGGAAAAAATCTGCATTCATCTCTGACTTTGATTTAAAGAGTGAACTGAATTTAGATCAATGTAAAGCCAATAGCTTGATTATGATTAAAAATGAGTTCCGGCTCGGCAATATATTAGACTGCTTAGAAAAGACCAGAGACCCGAACCCATTTCTCTGGATGAAAATCCCGCAGTACCTGTTTTATTCGGATTTCAATGAGTTTGTACAGTATTTACAGATTTTTGATTTCAGCACGGCTCTGGAATCAGAAAGACTGGTATTTTTATTTGGCAGAGAAGAATTGAAACAATATTTTTCCGATTCCCAGGCCTTATTACCAGAATGGATATTGAATATCTGGGATGAAAAAAAAGATTACATCGTAGATTATATTAACAATCATTATCCCTGGACCGAGAAATGCATGAATTCTTTAAGGGAAACAACATACAGTTATTATGCTTCAGTTTCCCGGCATGATTTACGGGAAAGTATTCAGAGTGGAAAACCGCGGATTCTTTTTGTTACTTCAAGATTTACCACTGCTTTGCAATACTTCATCAGGGATTGTGCCTGTGCATGTGATAGATTATGTATCCCCAATCAGGTGCTTATAGAAACATCGAATCTACACAGGATTTCATTGTGCACATGGTTTAAAACATTGAATGATTTCAAACCAGATATTATTTTTGCCATTGACCATTTTAGATGGGAATCAGCTTTTCTGCCTGCTAATATTGTCTTTATTTCCTGGGTCCAAGATGTTCTGCCCCATATAGCTTCCCATGAATCAGGCGCCAGGATAGGTTCCCTAGATTTTGTTTTAAATGCCTTTGTTACAAATATTGATTTTTTATTGGACTATTCTTACCCTCGCGAAGCTATTATTGAAGCTCCTGTCGTTGCTAATCAGCATATATATAAAAGCTATTCCTTGAACCAGGAAGAAAAGGACCTGTATAGTGTGGATATCTGCGCTTTTTCCAATGCAGGAAATCCTCAAAAAGGCCTTCATAATTTTTTGAACCTGATTAGTTTCTCTCCTAGATATGATGAGCTTAAACTTGTTTTTAAAATAGCTTATCGGGAAATGTATAAATCTTTTTACCAGGAAAAGATTTTTTACTCTCTAGAGGATTACAGGAGATTTCTTTTTGAACATCTGAAAGCCTATGGTTTGTCTATACCTGAGGAAAACTTATCCACACTTGCCCGGGAATGGAGACAGCAAGTTGGATACCGAATATTACGGTCAGTTCCTTTAGAGTGGCTGCATGAAAAAGGATATGACATGAAAATATGGGGAAGTGAATGGACTGATCATGCGCTGCTTGCTGATTATGCCCAGGGGGTAGCTGAAAATGGAGAAACCCTGTCAAGGATAATAAATGCCTGCAAGATTGTAATTGGAACCAACCCTGGGATGACTACTCATCCGCGAGTTTGTGAAAGTATTTTGAGCAATACTTTTTACCTGGCCTACAGGATTCCTGAAGAAAATGACTGGGCTAATATTCGCAGGTACCTCATGGAAGATAAGGAAATTGTGTTTGCCTATAGCCGGGAGGATTTATATAACAAAGTGGATTATTACCTGGAAAATGAGGAAGAGCGGAGGAGAATTATCAGTAGTGCTAGGAAGAAAATAACTGAAAATCTTACCTATGAAGTGCTAATAAGCCGTGTGATCAAAGAGATTGCCCTGAAGCTAGAAGAAAGGCTTTAAACAAAGTGAAGCCATAGCTTGAGAAAAACATGATGGTTATATGCAGGAATGGAGTGTAGTGCTAACGTGTTTACTGAAGATTCAAAGATAATAAGCATTGAAAAATTTCAAGAATTATGCAAGGATTTTCGCAAAAAGGGACTTAAAGTAGTGCATTGCCACGGTGTATTTGATCTTTTGCATCCCGGACATATTATGCACCTCCAGCAGGCCAAGAAGCTGGGAGATATTCTGCTGGTTTCAATTACGGCAGCAGAATATGTTTTAAAAGGACCTGGCAGGCCCTATTTTCCTGATGATCTACGCATGAAAAGTACCGCATCTCTGTCATGTGTGGACTATGTGATTTTATCGGAGGCCGAAACAGCCCTGGAAATCTTAGATAGTGTTCAACCTGATATATATGTAAAAGGTGCCGAATATGAGGAAATGAACAAAGATTTAACCCAGAATATCAAGCGAGAATTCGAAAAGGTAAATTCTCATGGAGGAAAGGTTCATTTTACAGGCGGGCAGGTTTTTAGTTCTACAAAGTTGTTGAATAATGAATTCCCGGTCTTATCTACCGAGGCAAAAGAGTTTCTAAAAGATTTTAGCTCCAGAAATTCATTTGCCGATATACGAGACTATATAGAAAGTATGCGGGCAATCAAGATACTGGTGATTGGGGATATCATCATTGACCAGTATGTCTTTTGTACTGTGCAGGGATTAAGTTCCAAAGATCGTGCTTTATCTGCCCTTTATGAAAGAGAAGAAACATATCCGGGTGGAGCATTAGCGGTTGCCAGGCACCTGACTGGTTTTTCAGATAAGGTATCCTTCTGTTCAATGATAGGAAATGAGCCTCGGATTCACAGCCTTATTCTAGATGAACTGAGCAGTGAAATTCTGCTGGACTTACAGTATGATGCAAATTTCCAGACGGTAATAAAAAGAAGATATATTGAAAGACGGGGTATTCGTAACGATTATGATAAGCTTTTTTCCATTAATTATATGGATGCAAAAGGGAAAGAAGACAAGGTAGATCGAGAAGCTTTTTATGAAAAACTGAAGAATAAAATCTCTGATTATGATCTGGTCGTTTTAAGTGATTTCGGACATGGACTAGTTGATGAAAAGCTTATTGAAATCATTCAGGATAATGCTAGATTTTTGGCGATAAACTGCCAGACCAATTCTGCAAATTACGGTGACAATTTAATCACTAAATATAGAAGGGCTGATGTTTTTACCATTGATGAAAGGGAGTTAAAACTAGCTTTTAGCGGCAGCAATGTTGAGATAAAAGCCCAGCTTCAGCATCTGACCGAGCAGTTCAATTCTCGAATGGGGTGTTTAACCCTGGGATCGCGGGGAGCTGTAGGGATTGGCGAGGATAATCACTTTTTGAAGATACCGGCCCTTACGCTGGAGGTACAGGATACCGTAGGTGCAGGTGATGCGTTTTTTTCTATAGCAAGTTTGTGTGCCCGGGCGCAGGTCCCTATGGAAATAGCAGGCTTCCTTGCTAGTGTTGCCGGAGCCCTCGCAGCTAACATCCTGGGAAATTCACAGGCAGTTGATAAGGTGAAATTACTTAAATACGCTTCCACCCTGCTTAATTACTAGGGGTCAGGTTTGACTTATTGACTTATTTGCCAAAGCAACTGCTCCCAAAATAGGAAACAGGGAATTAGTCTTTGAGAGAATAGTGAAAATAAGTCAATCAGTCAAGCCTGACCCCCCTATACGGAAATGGAGGCTAAGTCATGCAGGTAAAAAATTATATTAATGAATTTTTCGCAATTCTTGAAAAGCTGGAATTTCACAATAATCATGGTCAATCTGTGGATTTTGAAAGCGGGATACAGGAGATAATGACTCTATTCAGAGGTCTTTCTGTAGATGATAAAAAACTAATGTTTATCGGCAATGGTGGCAGTGCAGCTATTTCCAGTCATATGGCGATAGATTACTGGAAAAATGGTGGGATTCCTGCCCTTTGCTTTAATGATGGAGCACAACTAACCTGTATTGGAAATGATTATGGTTACAAATCAGTTTTTGAAAAACCGGTTGAGGTTTTTGCCAGGCAGGGAGATGTACTGGTAGCTATCAGCAGTTCTGGTCAGTCAGCTAATATTCTGAAAGCTGTTGAAGCTGCTGCTATGGTAGGCTGTAACATTATAACTTTTTCTGGTTTTTCTCCAGTTAATCCCTTACGCAGGATAGGTAATTTTAATATTTACTGTGCTTCACATGAGTATGGATTTGTCGAACTGTCTCATCAACTGGTCCTGCATATGATACTGGATTTGATGTTAGGAGGGAAGGTAAAAGTTAGTGAAAGTTCTTCAGAACAAAGCAATTTTTCTGGATAGAGATGGAGTTGTGAGCCTGGAAAAGGGCTATATCAGTTCTCTGGAGGAGTTGGAGATATATCCCTTTGCCCGGCAAGCTGTAATTAAACTGAAGGAAGCTGGTTGGAAAGTTTTTATTATTACCAACCAGTCCGGGGTAGCCCGAGGCATATTAACTGAAAAAGAACTCAATTTTATTCACCAGCGTTTATTGGAAGAAATACCTGTTGATAAAATCTACTACTGCCCCCATCATCCAGACGGAAAAGCAGGTTCTCCTTACTCTATTCAATGTCATTGCCGAAAACCGGAGCCAGGTATGATATTCAGGGCAGCCCGCGAAAACCACATTGATTTAAGCCGGTCTTATCTGCTGGGTGATAGAGCCAGTGATATACTAGCAGGAAAAAGATCCGGCCTTACTACAGTATTAGTGCGAACAGGATATGGAGTAAGAGGACTTGAACAGGAGGTAGAACCAGATTATATCTTTGCTGACTTGGGAGAGTTTGTTGAGTATTTAATGGGGGAACGATTAGACGCTGATTACGATGACCCTCCAGGCGTAGCAACCTTAATAGTGAGCTTTAGAGAACATTTGTTTGGAGAAAAGAGGGATAATAATGTCTGAAGATTTAAGGATGGATTCGCATAAATTAATCTTTCATCCCGGGCGGGTGAGTGATTGGCTGAATGGAAAAAACATTTACCCATTAACGATTGAAGTTTCACCTTCGGGTGCCTGTAACCACAGGTGTATTTTTTGTGGACTTGATTACCTGGGATATAAACCCCGTTGCCTAGATAAAGATTTGATTATTCCTAACCTGGAAAAGATGAAGGAGAAAGGTGTCAAGGCAATTGTGATTGCAGGAGAAGGAGAACCTCTATTGAACAAGGAAACTTCCGAGATTATCAAGCGCTCTTGGGGGATTGGCCTGGACATAGGTATGTCTACAAATGGGGTCTTATTTACCCGGGAAATAGCTGACAAATGCCTGTCTTCAATCAACTGGATACGTTTCAGTGTAAATGGAGCCAGCGAGGAAAGTTACAGGATTGTTCACCGGAGCAGGAAAGGGGATTTTGCAAAGGTTTTACAAAACATAGCTGATGCTGTAGAGGTGAAAAAGGCAAAGAATTTGAAGACTACCATCGGAGTTCAAATGGTACTAATTCCGCAAAATAGCCAGGGTTTATTACTGTTCGCTGAAAAGCTAAAGGAAATAGGGGTGGATTATTTTACTATAAAGCCTTTTTCCCAACATCCTCAGAGTCATTGTAGCATTGATCCTGATTTTAACTATGAAGATTACTTGGAATTGGAACAGAGCTTAAAAGCAATAAACAGCAGTTCTTATCAGGTTATTTTCAGAGCTGATTCAATGAGAAAGTTACAGAATGATAAGCGGAACTATACGCATTGCCTGGGCATACCATTCTGGGCCTATATAGATTCAAATGCTTCAGTCTGGCCCTGTCTGGCATATATAGGGAGAGAAGAATTCTGTTTAGGAAATTTAAAGGAAAAGGACTTTGTTTCCATTTGGGAAAGTGAGAGGTGTCAAAAAATTATCAGTATGATTAGCACCATGGACATCAGCGTCTGCCGGGAATTGTGCAGACTTGACTCTATAAATGAATACCTGTATCAGCTGGTAAACCCCGGGGAACATGTGAACTTTATTTAAGGTACGGGGACACACCAGTTAAGGTACGGGGACACACCTTTTGCAAAGGAATGTCCCCGGTTATTAGGAATGTTCCTGGGTATAAGTATTAGGGGGATTATCAGATGAAAGAAAAAGCGAGCCCATACAGCAATCTTAAAATATTTGCTCATCCAGATAAATTAGAAGCCATCAAAAAAGAGGAACGAACGGCACCTGTTTATGTCAGGATAAAACCAACCAATGCATGTAACCATCGTTGTTATTACTGTAGCTATGCGGATAATGATCTGGGTCTTCGGGATGAAGTAAAAGTAAGAGACCGGATTCCCTGGCCCAAAATGCAGGAGATTATCAATGATTTAGGAGATATGGGAGTTAAGGCGGTAACGTTCAGCGGTGGAGGTGAACCACTTGTATATCCTGAAATTGCTGTAGCCATGCGGGCTGTTCTGGACAAGGGTATAGATCTTTCCATCATTACCAACGGACACAGGCTTCACGGCCAGATAGCGGAAATATTAAGTTCTGCAAAATGGGTCAGGATTTCGCTCGATGCCGCAAATGCAGAAAGATACGCAAAAATCAGGGGTATTTCCCTTAGTTCTTTCCAGGAAGTATGCGATAACATAAAAAACTTTGCAAAAATCAAATCTCTGACGTGTGAACTGGGCATAAATTTTGTAATAAATCATGAAAACGCATTTCAAGTCTATGATACGGCAAAGCTGGTCAGGGATTTAGGAGTAAATCATATTAAATATACAGCCCGAATAACCAAGGATCTGGATAATTATCACCGGCCATTTAAGGAAGAAGCTCTTGAGCAGTTACACAAAGCCGAAAATGATCTAAGCTGTCCGGATTTTAAAATAATCAATAAATATGAAGATGACTTCCTTTATTCTACGGTTTTTAAGCGAAACTATAAAGATTGCCGGATAAAAGAATTTATCACTGTTATAGCTGCCGATTGCAGGGTGTACTTCTGTCATGATAAAGCCTATGTGAGCGATGGTGTGGTTGGAGATCTGCACAATACCAGCTTTAAGGAACTATGGTTTTCACCAGAGGTAATCCAGAGATATCGAGATTTTGATGCTAGTAAGGAGTGCTGTCACCATTGTGTTTTTGATGATAGAAACATCCTTCTTAACAACTTTTTATCCCTGGATGAAAACCATATAAACTTCATTTAAAGGAGCGCGAAATGAATTCTGACATTGATCGTCTTGAATGCTTATCCCGCGAAATACGCAGGAGTATTTTTCAAATGATATACCAGGCTGGTGGAGGCCATATTGCACCGGCCTTTTCCATAGTGGAGATTTTAACAGTGCTCTATTTTGGCGGAGTATTAAAATATGATGCAAGACAACCGAAATGGGAAGAAAGAGACCGTTTTATCCTGAGTAAAGGTCATGCCGCTGCTGCTCTGTACCCGGTACTCGCTAGGGCCGGTTATATTAATGAAGAACTATTGAATACATTCTGCCAGAAGGGTTCCATCCTGGGGGGGCATCCCGATATGCGTAAAATACCAGGCGTGGAAGCATCGACCGGGTCCCTAGGACACGGCTTATCTTTTGGGATAGGTATAGCCCTGGCAGCCAAACTGAATGCCAAAGATTACCATGCTTATGTGTTGCTGGGTGATGGTGAATGCCAGGAGGGTTCGATCTGGGAAGCAGCTCTTTTTGCGACACAGCAAAAGCTGAATAATCTTACGGTAATAATTGATTACAATAAGCTCCAGGCCATGGAGCGACTGGATCAGATTATAGGAATTGAACCTTTAGGAGAAAAGTGGCAAGCATTTGGGTGGAATGTTGTGGAGGTAGATGGACATGATATCAAAGCCCTGCAGACTCTATTCAATAAAAAGCCCGCCCAGGCTGGTCAACCCAGATTGGTTATTGCTCATACCATAAAAGGAAAAGGGGTATCTTTTATGGAATCCCAGCCTTTATGGCACTATAGGATGCCTGATGACCAAGAACTGCAGGTATTAATAAGTGAACTGGGGATAAAGGAAGAGGAAAACAATTCCCGCTTATCGCTACCGGATAAAAGCGACAGTGGCATGAAAAATGTGCCCGTGTCAGAAGGGGGAATACAAAAATGAGAAATGCCTACCTGACAGCATTATATGCCCTAGCTGAAAATAATCCCCATGTTGTAGCGGTAGTTGGAGATAATGGGGCGATTGTATATGATCAATTCCGGATGGATTTCCCCGGACAATTCATGAATTTTGGTATTTCGGAAGCTAATATGGTTACCGCTTGTGCCGGACTGGCAAGTTGTGGGAAAATACCGTTTGTCTATACCATAGCCCCTTTCCTGACTATGCGGGCGTATGAACAAGTCCGTAATGATGTTTGTATGCAAAATCAAAATGTTAAACTGGTAGGCACCGGGGCGGGCTTTGTCTACAGCTCATTGGGTCCTACCCATCATGGCACCGAAGATCTGGCTGTTATGCGAGTCTTGCCCAATATTACTATTTTCTCTCCCGCCAGTCCAATGGAAGCCCAAAAGGCAACCCTGGCAGCATATGCTATCCATGGACCAGTATACCTGCGTCTGGGTACCAACCGTGAAACAGAAATTTATAAAGAAGACTATATTTTTGAACCGGGCAAAGGGATTACTCTCAAGGAAGGTAATGATTTAACGATTATCGTAACAGGTTCTATTGCCAGGGATGCCCTGGAAGCTGCTGAAGGACTGGATAAAATGGGGATTATAACCAGGGTCATAAATATCCATACCATAAAACCATTAGACCAGGAAATTATCCTCAGAGCTGCAATTGAAACCGGGGCTATTATCAGCCTTGAAGAACACAATCTTATTGGTGGATTGGGAACTGCAGTTGCAGAGGTATTGATGGAAAATGGAGCGAATTCCGTCTGTTTTCGCAGAATGGGTTTAATAGAGAGTTTTGCACAGGGCTATGGAAATCATCAGGATCTAAAAGAAATAAATGCCGTTTCCAGGAAAGATATCATAAGAATAGCCCGGGAAATGTTCGAGAGTAAAATAAGTTCTCGGTTAAGGAGGTTTTAAGGTGAGTCGGGTAGATTTTGTTTCCCGGCTGCATAAAAAGACCGGGCGTAACTATCTTGAGAGGGTATTGAATTATGATAAGGCTGAGTGCGCTATGATTGCCAGGCAATTTGCCCGAGATTACTGGGATGGTGAACGTCAGTATGGCTATGGGGGCTATAAATATGATGGCCGCTGGAGGCCGATAGCACAGGATATGGCCGAGTATTACCGCATGGAAGCAGGACAGAAAGTACTGGATGTAGGATGCGGAAAGGCTTTTCTATTATATGAATTAAGCCAGGTGGTACCCGGCCTGGAGGTTGCAGGAATTGATATATCCTCTTATGCCATTGATAATACTAAAGAGGAAGTAAAGGGATTTTTGAGAGTGGGAAACGCCCGGGAACTACCATATGAAGACAATTCCTTTGATCTGGTCTACTCCATAACTACCCTGCACAATTTGTGTGTTTACGACCTCAAACAAGCAGTACAGGAGATAGAAAGGGTTTCCAGGAAAAATAGTTATATCGTGGTGGAATCCTACCGAAACGAGCGTGAAAAGGTTAACCG
>JAYEHK010000120.1:0-39416 GCA_034659475.1 Bacillota bacterium
AGATGATCAGAGGGAGTACAATCAATTTTTTGGATGTTTCTAAAATTTTTGATCTGAAAGTGCTCAATTTTCAATGAAAAATAACACCCTCCTTAGTTGTTTGTGCGAAGGGGAACTAAAACATATAAATATTGCTCTTTTTCAGGATTTTTGATGATCGCTGGTCCCATTGGTCCAGATAATTGTATTGATACAGTATCACATTCTTGTGCAAATATTTTTATTACATCTAAGAAATAATTTGTATTAAAAGCAATTTTTACCTCTTTATCGCCTTCAAGCTCTATATCTTCAATCACTTCTGATATTTCACCCATTGCTTCTGAATAAGAATGAAGGCAGGCTTCTTCTCCATCAAAACTAAACTGTACATGTTGTATTTTAAATTTATCATCAGTGGGCATAATTTTAGCTCTTTCAAGTGCGTTGGCCAGAGTATTAGTTTTCAAATGGACTGTAGTTATTAGATTTGCAGGAATAACCTGCTCGTAATTCGGATATTGTCCTTCAATTAAGCGAGATAAAAATATAAATTCGTCTTTATAAAATAATACGTTATTTGAAGATAAGGCAATATTTATAGGTTCGTTGGTATCGTCTAGAAAACGAAGTAACTCATTTACTGTGCGAATGGGAATAACAAATTTAAAAGGTTCTATTTCTTCTTGATCTAACGTATAACTATAATACGCCATACGATGGGTATCAGAGGCAACTATTTTAATTATATTGTTTTCTAAAATATCAAAAACAACACCGGTAAAAACTTGACGAAAATGATTAACAGCTGCTGCAAATACAGTTTTCTTTAAGGCTTCTTTTAAAATCTTTTGGGACATGTAAAAAATATGGTCTATTTTATTAATGGGTAAACCGGGGTACTCTTGGTCACTGTAAATATTAATGTTTCCTGAGGAGCGACCGTATGAAATATTTAGTTTTGAGGTTTCGTGATTAAGTTCTAGTGATATCAAGGTATCAGGCAAAAGTTTTATAAAATCAGCAAAGTAATTTGCGTTAACAAGTACCTGACCTTCTTGTAAGATTTCTACGTTTTGGGTGGAAGCTTTGATTCCAATTTCCATATCGGTAGCAGTCATGGTTAAACCTTTTTCTTTATCTAATTGTAAAAGAAGACCAGATAAAACTGGAATGGTGTTCTTATTAGAGGCTGCTCTGTGAACTGTTGTTGTTAGGGATGATAACTCTCTTTTTTCAATGGTAAACTTCATGGATCCTATCCCCTTTCTTTATTTTTTAATAATTATTAAAAGGATAGGCGTACCCGTAGTAGTAGTGTGCAAAGTGTGGAAAAGCCATTCAATCGTTAGGGGTACCCTATTTTTGTCGTTTAATAAAGCTGTTGATAGCTTGTATAATCAAGCGGTGTAATTTGGGTCAAGCTGTTGACAAATATCAACGATCATTACTTTTAGATCGTGATTTACAGCAATCTCTTTCTCCATTTTATCACAAGCATGCATAACTGTAGTGTGATCTCTGCCTCCAAATTGGTCGCCAATTAAGGGATAAGAGGCATCGGTCATTTTTCTAGATAAATACATTGCAATTTGCCTTGGAAAAACAAGCTGTTTATTTCTTTTTTTTGAGAGCATTTCTGACATCTCCAGATTATAAAAACTGGCTACTTCTTTTTGAATACTTTCAATGGTTATTTTTTTTGGTCTGGGGGGAGGTAGAATATCTTTTAATGCTTCGCTGGCAGTTTCCATATTTAAAGGTTTTTTGGTAATGGTTGAATAAGCCACCAGTCGAACAAGTGCGCCTTCTAACTCTCTAATATTTGAATCAATATAGTTTGCAATGTAGTCTAGAATGTCATAAGAAATATTTAGCCCATCGTTTTGTGCTTTCTTTCTTAGTATAGCAATTCTTGTTTCCAGATCAGGGGTTTGTATATCTGTTATTAATCCCCATTCAAATCGTGATCTCAGTCGGTCTTCCAAGGTGGGTATGTTTCTTGGTGGACGGTCGCTGGAGATGACGACTTGTTTATTTGCTTCATAAAGGGCATTAAATGTATGGAAGAACTCTTCCTGTGTTCGTTCTTTGCCGGCAAGAAATTGAATATCATCGATTAGTAAAACATCTATATTTCGATATTTGTTTCGAAAACTTGCTGTTTTGTCGTCTTTTATAGAGCTGATTAATTCATTGGTAAATTGTTCAGAAGAAACATACATAACCGATGATCTGGGATGTGTTTCCACTATTCTGTGACCGATCGCATGCATTAAATGAGTTTTTCCCAGACCGACTCCTCCATAAATAAAAAGAGGATTATAAGCGCGTGAAGGTGCTTCTCCTACTGCATAACAGGCTGCGTGAGCAAAACGATTACTGTTACCAATGACAAAGGTATCGAAGGTATATTTTGAATTTAAAGGAGAAATAATTCCATCTTTTTCTATAACTGATTCAGTGGTGAGGACCAAAAAAATATCCTGAGTGGTCAAATTTCTAAATAATTTCTGCATTGTTTCTAAATAACGTGATTCAATCCATTCTTTTGTTAAAGTATTGGGAACAGTAATATAAACACGGTCATTTTTAAAAGTATTAAATTTTACCATTGAGAACCAAATATCAAAACTAGTGGTTCCAATTTCTTGACGGATGGACTGCAAAACTTTTTCCCAAACAGCGGTGTAATCGTAGGACATGTATAAAGCCTCCTGTTAATGATGTGGATAAAGTGCTTGTTGAAAACAAATATTGCTGTGGATATCTGGACAAAAAGAAATAATAAACAATCTGGGAGCTAATTACAAGAAGCTATCTTAAAATAATCATGCAGTATAATAGTAACAGATTTATATCATAATTAGAAGTATTTAGAAGACAGGAGTTTCTTGACATATAGGGGGTTTAGAAAATATAATTAATAAGTGCTGGAAAATTTAAGGGAGGCTATTATACAATGAAAAGAACCTATCAACCAAAAAACAGGCAAAGAAAAAAAGTACATGGTTTTAGAAAAAGGATGTCTACAACAAGTGGACGTAAAGTGCTTGCTACGAGACGCAAAAAAGGAAGGAAAGTTCTTTCTGCATAGGTCGTGTGAACGGCCTTTTATTTTACCTCTGTTAGAGGGGGCTTTTTGATGTTAAATAAAAAATACAGAATAAATAAAAAATACGATTATGATTATATATTTAAAAATGGAAAAAGAGTTTCTGGTAAGTATATAATTGTATTTATAAAAACGAATGAATTGCAGCATAGCCGCTTTGGAATTGTTTGTTCTAAAAAAGTTGGTAATGCGGTCATCAGAAACCGCTCAAAGAGATTAATGAGAGCAATTCTTCACCATAATATGGATGTTTTTGTAAAAAATTATAATATGGTGATCGTATGTAGGGTCAGCATAAAAGATGCCCAGTATAAGCAAGTAGAAGATGATTTTTTAAGTGTTGTGCGAAGGGCAAGAATACTATGAAGAGAGTGTGTATTTTTTTAATAAAAGGATATCAAAAAGTTACCTGCTTTAAGCGACCTACTTGTCGTTTTTACCCTAGTTGCTCTAATTACGCGATAGAGGCCATTCAGAAGTATGGCGCAGGAAAAGGTGGATGGCTAACGATTAAAAGAATTGCACGTTGTCATCCGTTTAATCCTGGAGGTTTTGATCCGGTACCTTGAGGAGGACATTATTTTTCGTCCATTTACTCAAAAGCTTTTAGAAAAGTGTTAAGAATCGCTCAGAAAAGCAATCTGTATTAAATTAAGGAGGTGACACCTGCTATCGAGCAAATGTCTTTGATTGCAGGGTTATAATTTGTGGCAGGCTTTTGTACACTGGTTTGCAAACGTAATCCAATTAATGTACGGCTTTACGGTACAAATGGGAGTACCTAGTTATGGTTTGGCGATTATTCTGATGACTATAGCGATAAAACTTGTGTTATTCCCGTTAACTCAGAAGCAGATGAAATCAATGCGGGCTATGCAGGAAATACAGCCGAAAACCAAATATATTCAGGAAAAGTATAAGGATGAGCCGCAGGTTATGCAGGCAAAAATAATGGAACTTTACAAGGAAAATGGCGTTAATCCAATGGGTGGGTGTTTACCTTTGCTCATACAGATGCCAATATTTATTGCCTTTTACCAATCCTTATTTAATTTTGAATTTGCAGTAGAAGCACATGCCAAGTTTTTCTGGATTCCTAATATTGGACAACCGGATCCGTACTTTATTCTTGCAATACTCGCGGCTTTAACAACCTATTATCAACAAAAAATTTCTATGGTTAAAAGCAATGATCCAACCCAGAAGACGATGTTGTACTTTATGCCACTGTTTATGGCATTTATAGCTTATAAATTGCCGGCTGGGTTACCACTCTATTGGGTCATATTTAACATTTTAGGGATTTTACAGCAGTTATATGTGAATCGTGCACAAAAGAAAACTGTTATGTCAACAAATACAGGGCTAGAGGTAGAAATTAAAAAAGAAGAAAAAATGACAACGAATACGACAAAAGAGAAGGTCGCAGGGAGGGAAAAAGGAGGAAAAGAAAAGAATGGAAACCCGTACGGTGAAAAAAAGGGGAAAAAGCGTTGATGAAGCCATAAAGTCAGCACTAATTGAATTTGGTTGTGAAATTGATGATGTAGAAGTAGAGATTATTGAAGAATCCTCAAAAGGCTTTATGGGGGTTTTTGGATGCCGGCCTGCTGTTGTAAAAGTCATCTTAAAAGATAGACCGGAGAAAGAAGCTCGTGAAGTTGTAGAAAGCCTTTTGGAGAAAATGAATTTAAATTACGAAATTGATAAAGTGGAATGGTTGAATGGTACTGTTCGCATCAATATCGTTGGTAAAGACATGGGCTTACTTATTGGACGAAAAGGGGAAACATTAAACGCAGTGCAATTTATTGCGGGTTTAATGATTAACCGTAAACGAGAGGATAAGATTCGGTTAGTACTGGATGTTGAAGAGTATCGCAAAAAAAGGGAACAGTCATTGGAATCTCTGGCATTGCGCTTGTCTGATAAAGTGAAAGAAACACGAAAGAATGTTGTCATGCGGCCAATGAGTTCTCAGGAAAGAAGAATCGTACATACTATTCTTCAGGAGGATCCGCAGGTTGTGACATACTCTATGGGAGATGAGCCAAACCGTAAGGTGGTTATCTCACTTAAAAAATAAGCAAGTGTTATAAGGCCCTTTTGGGGGCCTTTTTTTATACTATGTGAAGTTATAAAGATTAAAGCTTGATAATAAAAAAACATTCTTTTTCGTCTGGTGTTTTTATGCATCCAATTTATGAAGATAATATGTGTGGATGGGTGTAGATAAACGAATATTTTGGTAAGATAAGGATTAAGAAATTATTAATGGAGATAGAGATATGAGAAGTGATAATATTGTAGCTTTATCCACACCTTCGGGTGAGGCAGGGATTGGGGTCATTCGATTGAGTGGCGAAACTGTTATTCAGGAAATAGATCGAGTATTTTTGCCGTTTAAGGAAGGTGCACTTCTTCAGGAAAAGTCTGGGTATACACTAAATCTGGGTTGGATTCTTGATGAGAAAGGCTATCGTATTGATCAGGTTTTGGTTGGTGTGATGAAAGAGCCGAGGTCATATACAGGGGAAAATGTTATAGAAATCAATTGTCATGGAGGGAGTATGCCTGTCAGACGTTGTTTGGAAAGATGTCTTGAATTGGGCATTCGGATGGCAGAACCGGGAGAATTTACAAAACGAGCTTTCTTAAATGGACGATTGGACCTCAGCCAGGCGGAAGCGGTTATTGATGTGATTCGGGCAAAAACTGATCGAGGGTTAAAACTAGCAATGGAGCAGCTTGAAGGAGTAAACAGTCGATACATTGTAGAAATAGAGGAAGATTTGTTGCGAGTGAATGCAATGGTTGAAGCGAGTATTGATTTTCCAGATGATGTCGGGGATCTTGATAATGAGGAAGCACGTGCTTTACTGCAAGGGGTTATTGAGACTATGGATCGGTTCTTGGAAGCGGGTAAAAGGGGTCAGATATATCGTGATGGAGCAAGCATTGCTATTTGCGGGAAGCCTAATGTGGGCAAATCAAGTTTGTTGAATGTATTGGTTCGTAAAGAAAAAGCAATTGTTACAGAAATCCCAGGAACAACCAGGGATGTAATCGAAGAATATATTAATATAAAAGGTATTCCGGTGAAGGTTATGGATACTGCAGGGATTCATGTTACCGAAGACTTTGTAGAAAAATTAGGAATAGAACGTTCGTTGAGTGCGATTGAAAAAGCTGATGTGGTACTTTTCCTGTTGGATATGGGATCGGGGTTGACGGAAGAGGATCTTCAAATTATTAATAAGATAGACAAAAAGCATTTAATGATTCTTGTAAATAAAGAAGATCTTGAAGAAAAGAAAATTGATGAAGGGGAAATAGAAAATAGATTTCCCGGAATCAGAGTGATAAGAGGGTCGGTAAAAGAGGAAACTGGGATAGAGGATTTAGAAAATGCGCTAAAGCAGTTTTTTTTACAGGGAGTGTCGGGACAGGATGAGTTGGAAATAATGATGAATATACGACACCAAAAAGCCCTTGTTAAAAGCAGGCAGCATGTAAAGGCAGTGATTGATGTGCTTGAGGTGGTAACGTTGGATTGTCTGGCGGTAGATCTTCAGGAATCCCTTGTCTATCTGGGAGAGATCACCGGAAAAACGCTGAAGGAAGAAGCAATTGAACGGATTTTTCATGATTTTTGTATCGGGAAATAAATGATTATTTAATTTTGGAGGCAGAGATGATTTACGAAGCTGGAAAATATGATGTTGTGGTAGTCGGTGCTGGACATGCCGGGTGTGAAGCGGCGCTTGCTTCGGCTAGAATCGGGTGTCAAACGTTATTGGTCACGCTTAATATTGAAGGCATTGCTTTAATGCCTTGTAACCCGTCAATTGGCGGACCGGCTAAAGCCCAGCTGGTTCGAGAGATAGATGCACTGGGTGGAGAGATGGGCGTAAATGTTGATGAGACAGCCATTCAGATGCGTGTTATAAATACGGGTAAAGGACCGGCTGTACAGGCTCTGAGGGCGCAGGCGGATAAACATAAATATCAGGAAGCAATGACAAGAACATTGTTTAATTCGGAAAATCTTGATCTTTTGATGGCAGAGGTGACAGACATTGAGAGTGAGGATGGAAAAGTAACGGCGATTGTCACAAGAACTGGAGCAAAATATGAATGTAAGGCGATTGTTGTAACATCAGGAACGTATTTAAAAGGAAAGATTATTATTGGAGATCTGGTTTATGAAGGAGGACCGGGAAATCAATTCCCGGCGATTGGTTTATCCGAAAGTCTTGAAAAGATGGGAATACAATTGGAACGATTTAAAACAGGCACGCCACCAAGAATTGATCGTAAGAGTGTTGATTTTAGTAAAATGATTGAACAACCTGGAGATGAACAACCGTTACGTTTTTCTTTTATAAGTCCTGAAGAAAAGAAGGATCAAATATCTTGTTGGTTAACGCACTCCAATATTGAGACACATGGTATTGTTATGGATAATATTGAGAGGGCACCCTTGTTTAGTGGCATTATTAAAGGGAAAGGGCCACGCTATTGCCCTTCTTTTGAAGATAAAGTGGTAAGATTTTCTCATAAAGAGGCACATCAACTTTTCGTGGAACCAGAAGGTATTGATAATGATGAAATGTATGTTCAAGGGCTTAATACAAGCATGCCTGAAGATGTTCAGATTAGTGTTCTGCGAAGTATTCCTGGGTTAGAAAATGTTCGAATCATTCGAACTGGATATGCGATTGAATATGATCATGTGATTTCTTCTCAGCTTAAACTAACACTGGAAAGTAAAAAGATTGAGGGTCTTTTTACGGCCGGGCAATTGAATGGAACCTCAGGATATGAAGAGGCTGCAGCTCAAGGACTTGTTGCGGGTATTAATGCAGCATTGAAAGTTAAAGAGAGAGAGCCTTTTGTTCTAAAAAGGAGCGAGGCTTATATTGGCGTTTTGATTGATGACCTGGTTACAAAAGATATTGATGAACCATATCGACTCTTAACGTCTCGTTCAGAGTATCGATTGTTGCTTCGTCAAGATAATGCAGATCTAAGACTCTGTGAAAAAGGAAGAGCGATTGGACTGGTTAAAGATGATCGCTGGGAGATTTTCCAGGAGAAGAGAAGAAAGGTAGAAGAAGGCGTGGCTTTCTTAAAGGAAACAACGGTCAGCCCCTCTAATGAAAAAGTGAGCGGAATGTTTGAAGAAAAGAATACGCCTGGATTACGTGATCGCATTTCTTTGTGGGCGTTGTTAAGAAGACCAGAAATTAAGCTTGATGATCTTGTAAAACTGGGATTTGTGGAGCCTGAACATCCTGATATTATGGAACAGCTTGAGATTCAGGCTAAATATGAAGGATATATTAATAAACAACAGGAACAGGTTAAAAGATTTGAGAAAATGGAGGAGAAACAGATTCCGCCAGATATTGATTATAAAGATGTTTATGGACTTTCTAATGAGGCGCTTCAGAAATTGACCGCGGTTCGGCCTGTTTCAATAGGTCAAGCTTCTAGAGTAGCAGGGGTTAGCCCGGCGGATATTAATGTGTTATTGATCTATATGGAAAAGAAAAGAAGGAAATAGTAAAATTATATGGAAATAAATGTTAAAGATTTTCAAGCATATCTCCTTCAGGAAAATCAAAAGCAAAATCTGATTAGTCGTAAATCTGGAGAAGATGAAATGCCAAAGCATATTCAGGATAGTCTGGCAGTGATTGATTTTTTCTCTTTTGAAGATAAACAAGTTGTTGATATTGGGAGTGGGGCTGGTTTTCCTGGCATGATCCTGGCGATATCGTGTACAGATACGTCATTTACACTCATAGAGTCTGATTTAAAGAAGAGTCAATTTCTCCGGGAAGCAATTATAAAACTTTCCCTGAAAGAGGTTGATGTGATTCGTCAGCGAGTTGAAGAATTAGGACAGGATCCTGATTATCGTGAACGATTTGATGTATGTACCAGTCGTGCTGTAGCGAGCATGAATGTTATGCTGGAATACGGGTTACCCCTGGTTAAAGTTGGTGGATGTCTGCTTTTGTGGAAGGGATTACATTACCAGCAGGAAATAGATGAGGCGAAAAATGCGTTGGCTGTTCTTGGTGGTGAGGTAGAAGAAGTATTTTCGTATTCATTGATGGAGGAGAGGGATCGGGTTATCTTATTAGTGCGAAAAAAGCGACCTACACCAATGAAATATCCGCGGAGAACGGGTATACCATCGAAAAGACCTTTATAGAGGAGGGATATTTTTATGAATAAATCCCTGGAGAAAATATTAGGTAAAGGGGTAATCGGTAAAATTATTGAAATCCCTTTGGATGATATTGTACGTAATCCTTATCAGCCTAGGGTTGAATTTGATCAAAAGGAGCTTAAAGAACTGGCGGATTCGATTGTGGCGTATGGGGTCATTCAGCCGATTATTGTTAGAAGGGCGACTGAAGGATTTCAATTAATTGCCGGGGAAAGAAGATTCCGTGCTTGTAAACTAATAGGGAACAAAAACATTCCTGCAATTATTCAGGATATGGATGATGAACAGGCAGCTGGGGTTTCGTTGATAGAAAATTTGCAGCGTAAAGAATTGAATTATTTTGAAGAGGCTAGTGCATATCTGGTTTTGATTAACGAATTTGGAATGACCCAGGATGAATTGGCAAAAAAAGTTGGAAAAAGCCAGTCTACAATTGCTAATAAATTAAGATTGCTAAAACTGCCTGATGAAGTTAGATCAATGATGTTGGGTGAATTTATTACGGAAAGACATGCAAGGGCTCTGTTAAAACTGGAGTCTGTAGAGGTACAAAAACAGGTCCTTCAAAAGGTTTATGATGAGGGTCTCAATGTAAAGGATACGGAAGAATTAGTAGAAAGATTTAAGGAAAACAATCTTCCCGGTTCTGCACAAAAAAGAGGTAGAGGACAAAATGTTTCGATGATCATTAGAGATGCAAGAATCTTTTTAAATACGATTAAAGAAACTGTAAATAGAGCGAGGCAGACGGGTATAGATATGACGATGACAGAAACTGAGGACGATGATACATATCAGGTAACTATATCGATTCCAAAGATTAGACAAGGAAGTCGTAAAAGTGGTTAGTTTTAAAAATATTCAAAGCCGGAGAATTTATTCTCGGGCTTTTTTTTATATATATAGAAAGAGCATTTTTATGCGTCAGGGGGGCTTACAACAAGCCTTTATTTTGACTTATATGGTTGTCGAGAGCACAAAAGAGGGGTATGCGATAGAAAAGTGACAAAAACCCTATATGGGCAATTCTGGCTGTTATCCCAGCGCTGCTTGTGATACATAGTATTAATAGTGCTTTTCTATCTTTAGTATCTGCAGAATAGCAAGCAGGTTTGTTAATTAGTTAAGTGTAAATGTTTTTGCAATGTAAATAGAAACGATTGATTAGAGTGACAAGGGTGGTAACAGTATTTTATATAAAAAGGAAAAATTTATGTGTTGCTACAAAGAAAGGGAAGCATTTTTCAATAGAAAAGGAGTATTGAGTCTGTATTAAACAGAGGAATATAAGTATAATTGAAAGAAGTAAGATATAGGATGTGTTTGGAAGGGTGGACGAAAAATGACAAAAATTGTGGCTGTTACGAACCAAAAAGGTGGTGTTGGAAAGACTACTACAGCCGTTAATTTAGCTGCCTTTGTTGCGATGGAAGGATACAAGGTGTTGCTGGTTGATTGTGATCCACAGGGAAATGCTACGAGCGGCGTGGGAATAAACCGTAAAAAACTTCGAAAATGCTTATATGATTTATTGATAGATGATATTAATATTAAAGAAGTTCTCTGTAATACGTCTATTAAGAATATGGATATTGTTCCTGCTACGATTCAATTGGCAGGGGCGGAAATTGAGTTAAGCACAAAAAAGGAACGGGAACATAGATTGGCTAATGTATTAGGATCTTTAGAAGGGAAGTATGATTACATCTTTTTGGATTGTCCACCTTCGTTGGGATTGATGACTGTAAATGCGTTGGTTGCTGCAGATTCAGTAATTATACCGTTACAGTGTGAATATTATGCGCTTGAGGGCCTGAGTCAATTAGTAGATACGATTCAATTGGTTAGAAAGAAATTAAATCGTAAGTTGAAAATTAAGGGAATCGTATTTACGATGTTTGATGGAAGGACAAACCTGGCTATTCAGGTGGTCGATGAGGTTAAGAAGCATTTTCGCAGAGAGGTTTATCGCACAGTGATTCCTCGTAATATTAGATTGAGTGAGGCACCATCACATGGAAAACCAATCGCGCTATATGATCCAAGATCAAAGGGCGCAGAATTTTACAGAGACTTAGCATTGGAGGTGTTAGAACGTGATAAAGAAGGAGAGAGGGTTAGGTAGGGGACTGGATGCACTTTTTTCTAATAATATAGAAGAAGAAACATGTCAGATTGAGGAAGTGTCTGTTGAAGATATTATCGCCTGTTTTAATCAGCCGAGAAAAAAATTTGACGAAGAATCGCTGCAAGAGTTAGCTGATTCTATACAGGAACATGGAATTCTTCAACCGATACTTGTGCGACCGATAGGAGATCGTTATGAAATAATTGCCGGAGAGAGACGCTGGAGGGCTGCACAAATTGCTGGATTAGAAATTGTACCTGCTTTAGTTAGGGAAATGGAAGATAAAGAAGTTGCCGAGGTTTCTTTGATTGAAAATCTTCAGAGAGAAGACCTTTCAGTGCTTGAAGAAGCTTTTGCTTATAAGAATATGGTTGAGAAACATGAGTATACCCAGGAATCGTTATCAGAAAGAATTGGAAAGAGCAGGGCACATATCGCTAATACTATCAGGCTTTTATTATTACCTGATGAGATTCTTAAAATGATTGAAGACAAACAATTATCTGCTGGACATGCGCGTACGCTTTTGAGTTTGGAAAACACAGATGAACAAATAATGGTTGCGAGAGAAATTGTAAATGGAAAGATGTCGGTTAGAAAAACGGAGGAAAAAGTAAAGAGAGTTAAAGAAGATAAAGGAAAGAGTATTAATAGAAGTGTTGAAATCAGAGATATAGAGGATCAATTACAAAGATTTCTGGGGTCTCGTGCTGAAATTATGGCAAAACGCAAAGGAGGAAAAATAAGCATTCCTTATTTTGATGAAGAGGATCTGGAAAGAATTCTTGAATTAATTGGTTGCTTGAAGATGTCTTAGCAAATGTTTCACGTGAAACATTTGCTAAGGATAAAATAGACACCGACTAGTAGTAATTAATTGGACAAGCAATATATAATAGAAAAAAGGAGGGAAAACCTTCTTTTTTTTGTGGCATAAAAAAAGAAAGTAAGACCGTTTTACAAGCAGAAGGTAAGTTGGTATCATATAAAGGTGGGCTAAAATTAAAAGGGATTAGAAATTTCTCCTAAGAGAAAAATACAGGGTAGTGTATTGATGAGCAGAAATGAAATTTAAGCAAGAAAAACACTGATTTCGCTGCAATAAAAATGTAAAATCGTGAGGGAAAAATGAAAACAAAAAACAGAAGAAATAAAAACAAGTCCCCCATGACAATATTAGTCATTTCGGAAACATCCTCAAAGCCAAAAGATTTTAAATTAACGCGAAAAACGATAAGCACGGTACTGATTTCAATGTGTGTCTTTTTAATGTGTGTAGGTGTTATTACTTTAGAATACCTAAACGGTCGCAGTGAGGTTAGCAGAGTAGAACAGATAGTAAAAGAAAATCATGACAAAAAAGACACCATTGAAAAGCTTAATGCGGAAATTAATCAGATAATGATACAACAGGACGGAATTGTGGCCAAACAGCAAGAATTAAAAAAACTCATGGGTTTAGAAGTGGATACAAACAGCCCGTCTCAGCCATCAAGAGGAGGACAAGGTGGGGATGATCGTATCATTACACAAAGCAACGAAGATACAGAGGCAACGATTACCCGAATTAAAAAAAAACTAGACCAAGAAGAAAAGGAAATCGATGATTTGATTGCTTCCGTAAGGGAAGATCAAAAATACTTTTTGGCACTTCCTAATCAATGGCCCAATGATGGAAATGTTAGTTCCGAATATGGCATGAGAAATTCACCATTTAACAGACGAACTACAAGCTTTCATGATGGAATTGATATAGCAAATCAAAATGGAACCGATATCCTAGCTGCTGGTGATGGTGTCGTGACGTTCTCTGGATGGATACCTGTTTATGGCAAGACGGTTCTAATTGATCACGGATATGGATTGGTTAGTAAATACGGGCATAATTCAAGCCTGTTAGTCAGCGAAGGAGACACCGTAGAGAAGGGCGAAGTTATCGCCAAAATGGGCAGTACGGGTTTGAGTACAGGACCTCATTTGCATTTTACGATCATGAAAAATGGACAAACACAGGATCCGCGAATCTATTTGCCCTAGTTTATTGAAGCAATAAGGAGTGAAAGCATGAGAAAGAAAGAAGACAACCAAAACATTAAAAGCTTTATTGCAGAAGGAGTGGAGATACAAGGAAAAATGCACTCCAATGGTTCACTACGAATTGATGGGACGGTCGATGGAGAGATTGATGTAAAAGGAGAACTGTTTGTTGGAAATACTGGTAAGATAAAGGGCGAAGTCAAAGTCGATAATGTCACTATGGCCGGCAAATTAGAAGGCAATCTTGCAGCCACGGGGAAAATTGAAATTACCAGCACCGGGCAGGTATTTGGCGATATTCGCTGTAGTGTTATTACCATTGATGAGGGTGGTATTCTAGAGGGAACCAGCAGTATGGCAAAAGCCAAACAAGAAACGCTCACCCTGGCTACGGATAAAAAAGCACGAAAATAGCAAAAAAAGATGACAAATAAATAAATCAAAAGGCCGGCGAAAAACGCCGGCCTTTTTAAATGCAAAATAAATTGCGTCACAGTAGACAGATTATGCGTCATAAAGTTGGTTAGTTGGTTAGTTGGTTAGTTGGACAGTTGGACAGTTGGAAAACTGAATAGGGTGTAGAATGGGACAAGCGGTGTCTGACCCCAACAATATTGGAACTCTGCGTATCTAGATAATTGGGTGGTAACGCTGCATGAAGGGAGCTAGGCTCCTAACTTATTCGCAATACGTAATGGAAACTAATTTATTTTCTGAATAAGTTAAGAGCCTAGCACCTTTTTTGCTTTTGGAGTCTGTTTCCGTTCTCACGTGGTCCGTTCTGCGGCAGGGATTAACCTAGCTTTGGTTAGGGGTAAGGGGGTAAGAGTTAGGGGTTTAGACGCTTCGCGTCAAACATTTTCCTCACCCCTCACCCCTCACCCCTAACTCCTTATTGAAATAGTCTGCCGTGTAAGAGGAGGAAATTATATTGACATCCCTTTTGAACCGTTCCAACTAACCAACTAACCAACTGTCCAACTAACCAACTTTACGTCGCATTATCTGTCTTATACGTATTAACACCATCAAGCCTGGTCTGGCTGCAGTAGGGAATTGTTCTTTTCTCTATCAAATTTCAACTGGGCCAAATACACTGCCCGGGCGATGATTTCGGCCATGCGGTAGACAACGTAGAGGCGGGTGTTTTGTAAAACCATTTGATCCATAAAACCGCCAATGTTTACTACCCCTGAAATATGAAAATCACCCACTTCAGGCAGGTTCTTTTTCAGAGCAGTTCCAGGTTTTAAGCCACCTTTTTTTACATTAATAAAGCCTATCCTGTCAGTGTTTCCAAGAGATGCATCAATCGCTATTACCAGGGGGGCATGATAACGCTGATACACTTCATGCAGAACATCCAATAGATTTGCAGCATGCGTTGGTTTTGCAAGGGTGCCAAAAACGGGCAATGAGGTATTGTAAAGCTCCAGGCGGGTACCCACCAAAGGCCCTAAACAGTCGCCGGTAGCGCGATCTGTTCCGATGCAAATAAATACCACGTCTTTTAAATAGGAAGGGTTATATTCCAATAGATTATGGTAAACGAGTTCTTCCACATGGTGTGTACAGGCGGACATTTCATAGTGATAAGAAGTACGATCTTGTCCGAACTTAACATTCTTTAAAAATTCCATCCGCATTCCTCCCAAAGCAACTAATAATGTTATTTTTACCATTGGGAAAATTTTTATGCGTTAACCGGAGAGGTCGTGAATAAATATTGAGATAGGGAACAAAAACAAATGAGGTGACAAACATAAAATATAGACTGATGCTCATCATGGGATATTTAGGGGCTGTCATCGGAGCGGGATTCGCCTCTGGACAGGAAATCGTACAGTTTTTTGTGGGGTATGGGTCATTTGGGTTCAAAGGGGCGCTTTTAGCCACAGCATTGTTTGCAATATGCGGTGGATGCTTGTTGTATTTGGCCCATTCACTAAAGGTCTCGAACTATCAGTATATTTTGCTCCATTTATTGGGCCCGAAACTGGGCAAAGTAGTCGATTTCCTGCTTGCTATATTCCTTTTTTTAGGAATCAGTACAATGTTATCGGCTTCAGGGGCGGTGTTTTACGAGCATTTATATCTCCCGAAAAGTACAGGCGTATTCCTTGCATATGGCCTGGTCGTTTGTATGCTGATGTGGGGGAAAAGAGGCCTTATTTTCTCCTATAACGTAATTGTTCCGATTAAACTTGTTCTGCTGTTAATTATTTCTGGTTATGCAGCGCTTTTTATACAGGGAAATCAGATTGAAACATATACTGCTTTTCTTTGTCCGACCGAAGCAAGGTTTTGGATTGTTTCGGCCATCCTTTATGTGGCCTATAATTTTGCACTGGCAATGGTTGTACTAACCGAGTATCAAAATATTAGTGGGCGCAGGGATGGAATATGGGGAAGTATATTAGGTGGTCTCGTGTTGGGGCTACTGGTAACACTAAACTACATGGCATTGAGCAAATTTCTGCCCGTCGTGCTTCATTACGAGGTGCCTATGTTATATGTAGCAGGACAGATATCGTTAACTGCAAAGCATGTATATACGCTGGTACTGTGGTTTGGTATTCTAACCACTGCATTGGCGAATGCATATGGTTTTGCCCAGCGATTTTCCAATTTTGTGGGAATTAGTTATACGGTTTCATTAGTTCTTTGTATGACCCTGGCATTACCAATTTCCATGCAAAGTTTTTCGGTACTGGTGACTAAAATTTACCCGATTTTTGGAATACTAGGCGTATTAATACTTGTTGCCCTCATTTATAGAGCTATAATAGAGGTGGGGAAAGAAGTATATGCAAGAATAAGACAATTTATCTGCAAAATGAAAGAGGTTTGATCATGAATAACCTTAGACACATTCCAGCCATAGATGAACTCTTACAGCATGCACGGATACAAACGCTGCTTCAGATCTATCGCCGTGATTTTGTTGTAGATATATTGAGACAATCAGTGGAACAAAAAAGAAGCATGCTATTAAAGCAGATAGAGGAACAAAGCAAACAAAACATAACCGAAGATATTATTGATCTGGTGGAGACCCGTATAAAGAATGCGGAGCATGGCACTCTGCAGAGGGTGATTAATGGGACCGGGGTGGTTCTTCATACCAATATGGGGCGTGCCCCCCTGGGAACAAGGGCCATGAATTATCTGAATGAAATGGCCACGGGCTACAATAATCTGGAACTTGATTTGCAGAAGGGGGAACGAGGTTCCCGTTACTGGCATGTGGAAAATCTGCTGCAGCAAATTACAGGAGCGGAAGCAGGACTAGTTGTAAACAATAATGCTGCCGCTGTGCTGTTGGCGTTGACGACCCTTGCCAAAGGAAGAGAGGTTATTGTTTCCAGAGGGCAATTGGTAGAGATTGGAGGAGCCTTCCGTATTCCAGATGTCATGAAACAAAGTGCTGCCAGCCTGATTGAAGTAGGAACAACGAACAAGACGTATATAAAAGATTATGAAGAAGCCATCACAGAGCAGACGGCCCTGCTATTTTCAGCGCATACATCAAATTATAAGATCGTAGGCTTCAGTGAAGAAGTAAAAATAGATAAGCTTGTAGAACTTGGGCAAGAGAAGAAAATACCGGTTATGCTTGATCTGGGGAGTGGTATACTAGCAGATCTAGGAAACTGGGGACTGAAGGAAGAACCAACGGTACAACAAAGTGTAAAGTCAGGAGCAGATATCGTTACCTTCAGTGGGGATAAGTTGTTGGGTGGACCTCAGGCAGGCATTATTGTGGGGAAAAAGGAATATATTGAAGCAATGAAGAAGCATCAACTTACCAGAGCCCTGCGGGTGGACAAACTGGCCATTGCTGCATTGGAAGGAACTTTATTGGAATATCTAACCGGTAACCCCCAAAGGGAAATTCCGGTGATACATATGCTCACTAGAGCAGAGGAAAGTCTTTGTCAGCAAGCAGAAGAACTGACGCAAACAATAAAAAATGACTTGCAGCACTACACCCAGATAAAGAGAGTTACCACCAAAAAATTGTACGATATGGTCGGAGGAGGTGCCTATCCGACCTACGAACTTCCCGGGTACGGGGTAGAGATTGAATTTGAAAACATCAGCCTTGAGCAAATAACCAACAGGATACGATTAATGAACCCAGCCCTTCTTACACGCAAGCAGGAAGATAAAATGCAAATTAGTGTAAGAACCTTGCTCGAAGGCGATGAGAAAACCATCGTGGAACTGATAAAAAAAGCATTTCAAGCAGAATAGAGAAAAAGCATCAGCCCTGCTGGATCGTATCTGCTGAGGGTCGAGATGAATTATGCATTTCTGCTGGCAGGAGGAACGCTATGAAAAGACTGATAATAGGAACTGCGGGACATATTGATCACGGAAAAACCACCCTTGTGAGGGCCTTAACAGGCAAGGAAACTGACCGACTCAAAGAAGAAAAGCAACGAGGGATATCCATTGAATTAGGTTTTGCACCGTTTCAACTACCAGGGGGACAAAAAGCCGCCATTGTTGATGTACCTGGGCATGAACGATTTATTCGACACATGTTAGCCGGCGCCTTTGGGGTGGATATGGTTCTTTTTACGATAGCAGCAGATGAAGGGGTCATGCCACAAACCCGAGAACATATGGATATTATAGAACTCCTGGGAGTGAATAAAGGGATTATTGTAATCACCAAAAAAGACATGGTGGATGAAGAATGGTTGATGCTGGTGGAGGAAGAGATTGAAGAATATATTAACCATAGCATATTAAAAGGATCACCGATCGTCAAAGTGTCAGGAATAACAGGTGAAGGGATTCCTGAACTACTTACAACCATTGACCAGATGGCTGAAACGGTAGAAGAAAAATCAGCTTTTGGGCATGCCCGATTTCCGATTGACAGAGTGTTCACCATTTCCGGATTCGGTACCGTGGTTACCGGAACGCTGTGGTCAGGAACAATAAATGTTGGCGATACCCTCGAACTAATGCCCGATGCAAAACCGGTTAAAGTAAGAACCCTTCAGGTGCACAATGAAAAAGTCCAGACAGCATTGGCCGGACAGCGTGTAGCTGTAAACCTGCAGGGAATCGAAGTAAAGGATATCAAACGGGGAAACTTATTGGCCAGTCCAGGTTATATGACACCGTCGTATCGAGTGGATGCCAAGCTAAGACTATTAAGCAGCAGTCCCCGAAGTATAAAAAACTGGAATCGCATACGTTTTCATTTAGGGACTGATGAAAAACTGGGTAGAGTGGTCCTTTTGGACCGAGACGAACTTCTTCCGGGAGAAGAAGCCTATGTGCAGATTGCCATGGAAAAACAGGTCGTAGCCTACAAAGGAGACCCATTTGTCCTGCGATATTATTCCCCCGTTACAACCATCGGAGGGGGTGCGATCATTGATCCGGCAGCACCAAAACAAAAACGTTTCCGGGAGGATGTCCTGGAAGAAATGGCGGTTAAAGAAGAAGGAACTCTGTATGATATCATTCTTCATGAACTGGAAAATGCAGGTTATGTACCGCAGACCATGGAAGAACTGAGCAAACGAACCGGAAGTCCAAGAGAAGAAATTGAGGAAGAAATACAATTGCTGATCGATGATGAAAAGGTGATTGATATTAATGGAAAAGGGACTTTCTACATCAGTCAGGTCGGTCTGTGGAAAATGAATCAGGAAATGCTGACGCTGCTGAACGAGTATCACCTTAAATATCCCCTGCGGAAGGGATATCCAAAAGAGGATATGCGAAGCAGGCTGTTTAAAAATATTAATTCTAAGATGTTCGGATATATCTTAAAGTATATGGAAGAAAACCAGATGGTTAATGTTATGACAAATCTGGTAACGACCCCCGGTTATAGACCAGAACCCGGAGAAAAACAAAAAAACACCCTCGAGAAAATAATGGCAATCATGAAAGACCGGTTATTCATGCCGCCTTCCATTGAGGAAATTCAGAATCAACTGGGGACGATCAAGAATGACGAATTTAATGAGATCATTTTATATCTCACAGAAAGAGGGGATTTAGTTAAAATTAACGAAACCATGTATTTTAGCAATGACGCGATTGAAAAAGGAAAAGAGATCATGGAGGAGTATTTCCAAAAGGAGAAAGATTTACCACTGGCAACCGCCAGAGATCTTTTTAACACGACTCGTAAGTATGCATTGCCGTTGATAGAGTATTACGATAAAATTCGATTCACCCGCAGAGTAGGGGATCTGCGGGTTCAATTCAAAACAACACCATAGGATTTAAGGGGGGGTTTTGTAAAGTGTCAAAGATAGGCATTCCGCGCACATTAGCGTATTTTCTGTATTATCCATTCTGGAAGATATTTTTTGATGAACTAGGGCATGAAACGGTACTTTCCTCTTCTACGTGCAAAACTATTTTGGACAAAGGCGTACGAGAGGCGGTTAACGACGCCTGTATACCGATAAAAATCTACCATGGGCATGTGGCAGATCTAGTCGGCAAAGTCGATTACATATTTACCCCTCGCCTGGTAAGTCTACGAAAATATGGAGATTTTGGCACAGAAACCTTTTGCCCTAAGTTCCTTGGACTGCCAGACATGGTACGCTGGGGATTGGACAATTTGCCGCCATTGATTGATGTTCGGATTGATCTGAAAAAAGGGAAACACGAGATAGATTTTGTTTGCCAGGAGGTGGGGACCATGTTGGGAAACAGCGTTCCCGACATTCGAAAAGCACAGAAGAAAGCAACCACGGTTCAGAAGAAGTTTGAACAATTATTGGAAAGAAGGGTTTTTCCCGAAGATGCCATGGATCTTGTACTGGGAAATGAACCTCAGAAGCAAAGGGATTTTCCAGAGGCTGATTTAAATATTGCCATGGTAGGGTATCCGTATACGATATATGACCCCTATTTGAATGTGGGATTATTGAAGATTTTGCGAGAACAAGGGGTTCAGGTGTGGACACAGGATATGTTGAGCAATAAGGTGATGAACAAGTGTGGAAAAACATTACCCAAACAAACCTTCTGGTATTTTTCCAATCGGGCCATAAATGGCGCGCTTTATTATATGAAAAAGCCAATGATTGATGGCATCATTCATGTTACAGCATTTGCTTGTGGACCGGATTCTGTCGTTGATCGACTTATAGAAATAGAAACGCATCGTCGCAGTTCACTTCCGTTTTTGTCTGTAACCGTGGATGAACATACGGCTGAAACAGGTGTTAGGACAAGAATAGAAGCATTTCTGGATATGCTGCGCTATCGGAGGGAAGCACAATGAAAATAAGTTTTCCCCATATGGGGTACTCTCATCTGGCCTTTAAGTGGATGGTGGAACATATGGGTCATGAATGTATTGCTCCACCGGAACCCAGTAAGAGAACCTTGGATTTAGGAGTTCGATATTCACCGGAATTTGCCTGTATTCCTTTTAAATATCTGATGGGTACCTATTTAGAGGTTGCAGAGCAGGGGGCTGAACTAATTATCAGCTCGGGTGGTATGGGACCCTGCCGAGCGGGGTACTACTGGGTATTACATAAATATATTCTTGAGGAACTGGGAAAAGACGTAGAACTCATGGCATTTGAACTCCCTATGTGTAATCTCAAAGACTTCTGGCAAAAGCTCCATCGTCTTAGAAAAACAGGGGGACTGTCTGTAAAAGAGTTTATTGAGGTTTTGAAACTGAGCTGGGAGAAAGTAAAGGTTATCGATGATATGGAAATTCTTTCCCATGAAATTCGTCCGCTGGAAAACAAGCGGGGAGAAACAACACGACGGATAGGGAAGGCGCTGGATATGATTGATCAGGCGGAGACCCTGGCTGATATTCGGGATGCCCGGCAGGAAGGGTTGAAAATGATCAATGGAGTGGATATTGATCCAACCCATCATCCGCTGAAGGTGGGGATTGTGGGTGAAATCTATGTGGTACTTGAACCAGCCGCTAATCATTACTTACAGATTATGCTGGGAGAAATGGGCGTGCAGACAGATCGGTCAATTTACCTAACATCCTATACACGCAAAAATACGATTGTCAATCTGGAGGGGGACATTTTTAAGATGGCTCAACCCTATCTCAATGAAGCGCCAATTGGCGGACATGGGGTGAATAGCATTGGTGAAACCGTGCTATATGCCAAACATGGTTTCGATGGGGTCGTGCAACTTGCGCCTTTTACATGTATTCCTGAAATCGTAGCCAAAAGCATTATGCCTACGGTTAGTAGAGAAATGGAAATCCCCGTGATGACGTTATTTATTGATGAACAGACAGGTAAGGCAGGTGTTCAGACAAGGCTTGAGGCCTTCGTAGATTTGCTCGAGCAGCGGAGAGAAACCAGGAATATATCAAAAGACGAGAGGTTAGTCATATGAAAACAGGATATCTAGGGGTCGATGTAGGTTCAGTAAGTACAAACATTGTGGTTATAGACGAAAATGGGAAGCTCATTGTGGGGAAATATCTCAGAACAAATGGAAAACCCATTCAAACTGTACAGGAAGGCTTGTATATCATCGGAGAGGAACTGGGAGATCAGGTAAAAATAGTAGGGACAGGAACAACTGGAAGTGCGCGCTACCTGATTAGTTTGATCATTGGTGCGGATGTCGTGAAAAATGAAATCACCGCACATGCCGTTGCTGCTTCCAAGGTCGTCCCTGGAGTTAAAACGATTATCGAAATTGGGGGACAGGATTCTAAAATCATTATCATGCGAGATGGTGTTGTAACTGATTTTGCTATGAACACAGTTTGTGCAGCAGGAACAGGATCCTTTCTGGATCAGCAGGCTAGCAGATTATGTATTCCAATAGAAGAATTTGGTGGTTATGCACTGAAAGCAAAAACACCTGTTCGAATAGCAGGAAGATGTGCAGTTTTTGCCGAATCTGATATGATACATAAACAACAGTTAGGGTATAATACCCAGGACATCATTGCGGGTTTGTGTGAAGCACTGGTCCGAAATTATATGAATAATGTTGGCAAAGGAAAAGAAATACTGGAACCCGTTGTTTTTCAGGGGGGCGTGGCAGCCAATCAGGGATTGGAAAAAGCATTTAACAAAGAACTTGACGTGCAAGTCGTGATACCAGAGCAATATGGGGTTATGGGAGCGATTGGCGCAGCGTTGATTGCCAAAGATACGATGCGGAAAAAGAAGAAAACTGATTTTAAGGGGTTTAACATACAGGATATTACGTTTAAAACGACCTCGTTTGAATGTAAGGGCTGTCCCAATGCCTGTGAAGTCGTTCAGTTTTACGAAAATGAAGAACTCGTTGCCCGTTGGGGAGATCGCTGTGGAAAATGGGAATTACATGGAATTTAGGATAGTACTTAGGATCAGGCCGAGGAGGTAGACTGTGCTAGAAGTAAACGGAATTGATGTATATTATGGAGCCATCCATGCGCTAAAAAAAGTATCGTTAAATGTGGAAGAAGGCAGCATTGTTACCCTGATAGGCGCAAACGGTGCTGGAAAGACAACCACGTTGAAAACCATTTCCGGTCTGCTCAGACCCCGAAAGGGAGAAGTTCTTTTTAAAGGGGTGGATATCAGTAAGGTTGCACCCGAGAAAATAGTGGGAATGGGGATCTCACAGGTTCCTGAAGGACGACGTGTATTTCCCTTGATGTCGGTCATGGAGAATCTGGAAATGGGGGCCTATCTGCGCAGGGATAAAGAAGGAATTGCAGAAGATTTGGAAAATGTTTTCAGACGCTTTCCACGACTGGAGGAAAGAAAAAAACAGATGGCGGGAACTCTGAGTGGAGGCGAACAGCAGATGCTGGCCATGGGGAGAGCACTTATGGCTTCTCCGGAGTTATTACTCATGGACGAACCCTCTATGGGTCTTGCTCCTTTGCTGGTAAAAGAGATTTTCGAAATAATACGGGATATTAATGCAAAAGGAACCACGGTTTTGTTGGTAGAACAGAATGCAAAAATGGCGTTATCTATTGTAGACAAGGCCTACGTAGTAGAGTCTGGTTCAATTGTATTGGAGGGAAATGCCGAAGATTTGCTCCAGAGTGATGATGTTCAAAAAGCTTATCTGGGAGGCTAATTGTTGTTGGAGGCAGCAAGGGGAAGTTCTTTTTGTTTCCTTGATGTAAGGGACTATCAAAAAATAAACTAGTCAGTTATGCCGGTCTTTTTCACGCTATACTTCGTTATCAAAGCTTGCCATACGGCCAGTATGACTACGCTTTGATGCCTCGTCTAGCGTGAAAAACCCTCGGCGTATTCTGCCTTGTTTATTTCTTGATAGCCCCTAAACAGGTTAAATGAAAAGGGGGAATGATGGATGAAGGTTAGAGATCGAATGACCAAAAACCCGATCACCATTGATTTAAGTGCAAACGTAACGGAGGCTTTTTTCGTTATGAAGGAAAACAACATCCGCCGTCTTCCCGTTATGGAAAAGGGAGAAATTGTAGCCATTGTAACCCTGAGTGACCTTAACCAGGCAACGCCATCGGCAGCGACAAGCCTTAGTATTCATGAACTCAATTATCTTCTGGCCAAGACAAAAATAAAAGACATCGTCCCAAAAAAACAGGTTGTTATTACGGTAGGCCCGGATGCCTATATTGAAACCGTAGCCAAGATCATGCGTGAGCACACCATCAGCGGATTACCGGTAGTGGAAGAAGGCAAGCTTGTCGGAATCGTTACCGAAACCGATATATTCGATGCCTTCATAGACATCCTCGGCGTCAAATCTGTTCATACACGCATCGATTTTTATATTGAAGAACGACCGGACACCATAGCAGAAATTACACATCTTTTTGGTGAAAAGGGAATGAATATTATCAATACGGTCGTTTTCTACGATGAGAAAAAGCAGCAGTACAAACTCATTCTTCGGGTGGAAGAATTACACTGTGATGAGGTCCTTGCTGAACTAAAGAACAGAGGATACGAAGTGGAATCAGTCATCATTCAACAGGAGGATCTCCGTTCGTAGGACTGGATAGGATGATTTGACAAGATTAACGCAGGAGTATATACTCATGTAGCTAGAACACATAAAAGATTAGCAAAAAACATTACGGAGGCGGATCGGTCCTGGTGGGCCGCCTGGACTTCAAATCCAGTGTGCGCCGTGGTGATCCCACGGTGGGTGTGTTCGATTCGCACACGCCTCCGCCAAATATAAGCAAGAATTTACCGGCACTCCAGAGGATGGGGGTGCCGGTATTATTTTTTGCTTGGATCGTTTCAACGTCATTCGAAACAATTTACTGCCAGCTGCAAGCGATAATTATTCTTAGTTGGTATCAGTGTAATTTGATGCATATACCCCTGATGTGTCATATCAGAGATTATTTCGCATACTTCATCAAATCAAAAAGTCGTTTGTTTTGATATATCCGTTCTCGGCCCAGTTTTTCTGATACCAAAAAAACTTCCGTTTCCAGGGCAGAGAGATAATTGACGGTAGTTCGCCTGGATATTCCTAACCCATTAGCGATGTATTGGGTCTTGGTGTAAAATTCATAAAACAGCTGCAGAATTATCTTTGGTTTGTTTTCGTCAAAGGGGGCATTGTTGCTGCGTAGGTCAGTAATGATATGATCCCTGGATAACCAAATTTACTGATGTTACCAGTGTGGAAAACACCACCTTGTCAGGTCAACAATACTGGTTTTTATAAGAGTATTCAGGTACAGATGATTAATGGCGTGTACAATTGTAGGGATATTATTGCATCCCACATGGACAAGAAGTATTGAGAATACAGAATATTTATAAAAAAACGAAAAACAGTAGTGAAAATACGAGAAAAGGACAAGATATTAACCGCTTTAAGCAATATTTTAGCGCGCGCAATAGCACGTTCGAAAAAATAATGAATTATATGACCGATATAATTATTTCCCGGGAAATAATGACAAGGTAGTTACTTTTATTGTGGAATAAGAAGAGCATTTTGTCAAATGGTTGCGCAAGGGACTATCAAAAAATAAACTAGTCATTTACGCCGGCCTTTTTCACGCTATACTTCGTTATTAAAGCTTGCCATACGTCCAGTATGACTGCGCTTTGACGCCTCGTCTAGCGAGAAAAATCCTCGGCGTATTCTGCCTTGTTTATTTCTTGATAGCCCCTAAAGGAAAGGCGATTAAGAAGGCATACGCTTCCTGGAAAAGCGTTTACTCAGATAGCGTAGAAAAAGGACGATCAGCAGGAACGCTGCGAGGATGTATAAAACTCCTTGAATATCACTAGTATTAAACAGTGCTAGGCCCAGGCCTGTATAGAGAACAGCAGAGGGGATCTTCCCAAGCGCTGAGGACGTAAAGAAAGTGAGAAAAGAGATGCCGGAGAGCGCGGCGGCTACGTTTATAAGTGGTGTTGGAACCACAGGGACGATACGGGCAAGGACTATACTCCAGAAAGCAGTAGCGGGGTTGAACTCGGGAATGGTGTGGTGAAAGCGTTTCTTCATAAGATGAACAATCCAGTTATATCCAACCCAGTGGGAAAAAACGAAGGCCAGGCACGCACCAGTAAGAGCACCGGACCAGGAAAGGAAGACGCCCATTTTAAAACCAAAAAGGATTCCTCCGGCGACTGCTAGAATAATATAGGGAAAAACTGGCAGGGCTGCCTGAACTACGAATAGTACAAAGGCAACAAGGGGTGCCCACAAGCCGAAAATTTGAATATAGTCTGTCACCGCTTGAACATTTTCAAAAGCAAATTCCATAGGATTTTCCTCGCTTTGTGTTTAATTAGAAAAATGAAAATAATAAATAACATGATGATAGAAATCTTGCCCTATTAGAAAAAAAGTCATTCCGAGGTTGCTTATTCAACTGATATATTCGAAAAGAAGAACCCATATAATAAACGATTATAACACACATTTCTTGGCTGGTTATGGAAGGCGAAAGCGCCTATCTTGTTTTCAACTGTAAAAAGAGTCTTTATAAGTAAAGAATAGATGTATAGATCCGGACAGATATAGTAAAATGAAATAAATTGTGCGAACAGTACGCGTGTTTAATAGATTTTCGTAAAATAGAGCTCATCCGGAGGTGTTTCTATGATGTTCACAAACCTTGATTATATTCTGCTTTTCGTTTTTGTCCTGGCAGCTTTTATTGGATTTAAAAGAGGTTTTTTTATCTCGCTGGGAGGCATTGTTAGTATTGCAGCAGCACTGGTGATTGCATATCAGGGCAAAGGTTTGTTGGTACAGGTTTTGGAACAGAAGTTTGGCCTTTTGACTTTTCTTTCTGGATCGCTTAACCAGAAGATCCCCGCATTGGGAGCGATTCAAACGGTTCAGAATCAGATGGAGGGACTTGCCAGTTCAGGTCTTGCAGATATATCAAAACTGGAAAAAGTGGTAGAACGTTCTCCTGCTGAATATCTTGCTTATTCTATTTTAACACTTTTAGCGTTTATTCTTTTGTTTATCGTAGCGAGCATAGTACTCAAACTTTTGTTTAGATTATTAAATGATTTATTTGATCATGGTGTGTTGGGAGTACTTAATCGGATTGCCGGGATGCTACTGGAGACTGCGAAGTATGCTATAATCGTAGCTGTACTGTTATTGTTAATAAATCCCTTATTGACGACAACGGCAAGGATGGGCTTTAGCGGGGCGGAAGATGCGATTGTTCTAATCCAAACATCGACCATTGTTCATGGGTTAAATGGGATGTTACAGATGATTCAGGTACAGTTGTGGCCGGGCGCATAGATCTCTAAGTTTACTGGAACATTATTGATAAAGCGGGTGTACAAAAAATCTACCTTATGAAGGAGAATGAAAAGGATGACAGATAAGAAAGAAAAGAAACAAGAGAGTGCATGGACAACCATGACACAGGAACAGATAGATGCAGCCTATCAGTTTTGTACAGGCTACATTGACTTTTTAAATCAAGCGCGTACAGAACGGGAAGTGACCAAATACATTATTGAGAGCGCACTGGCTAATGGGTATGAATCTCTTGATGAGGTAGATGAGTTGCAACTAGGGCAAAAGATTCTTTTTACCAACAAGGAAAAGGTTTCTGCGCTGGTGATCGTAGGGAAAAAATCCATAAAAGAAGGTTTGAATCTGGTGGTTTCTCATGTCGATTCTCCGCGCCTGGACCTTAAGGCCAGACCTGCCTACGAGGCAGATAGAATGGCGCTATTTAAAACCCACTATTATGGAGGCATTAAAAAGTACCAGTGGGTGGCGATGCCACTGGCCATGCACGGGGTAGTGGTGAAAAAGGATGGAACGATGATTCGTCTGGCTATAGGCGATGGAGATGATGATCCTGTATTTACCGTCTCTGATCTTCTGCCTCATCTGGCCAAAGAACAGATGGAGAAAAAGATGTCAGAAGGGATTACAGGAGAGGGCTTAAACATATTGATGGGAAGTCGTCCGCTGGAAGACAGTGAGACGGAACCCATCAAGGCCATGGTACTAAAGATAATGAAGGATCAATACGGAATCGAAGAAGATGATTTTACAAGTGCGGAGCTTGAACTGGTGCCTGCCTTCAAATCCAGGGAAGTTGGAATTGATCGCAGTATGATTGGAGCATATGGACAGGATGATCGGGTGAGTGCCTATACATCATTGATGGCAGCGCTGGAAGTTGAAAACCCGGAACGCACAACAATGTGTTTGTTTGTGGATAAAGAGGAGATTGGAAGTACTGGTAACACTGGTCTACAGTCGCTTCTCATTGAGAATGTGGTTGCAGAACTGCTGCATAAAACGGGTGAAAACGATTATCTTGCAGTGCGTAAGGCACTGGCTGCTTCCTGTGCACTGTCAGCCGATGTGAATGCTGCTATTGACCCGAATTACCCGGAGGTATTTGAAAAAATGAATTGCAGTATGCTGGGAAATGGAATTGTCTTAACCAAGTTTACTGGCTCAAGAGGAAAGGCCGAGTCTAATGATGCCAATCCAGAGTATGTTGCAGCGATTCGGCAAAACTTTGATCAAGCTGAGGTTTGCTGGCAGGTAGGGGAACTGGGAAAAGTAGATATCGGCGGCGGGGGAACCGTTGCGTTGTACATGGCCTATTATGGCATGGAAGTGATTGATGCAGGGGTTGCTATTCTGGGGATGCATTCTCCTTTTGAAATCAGCAGCAAAGCTGATGTATATATGGCGTACAAGGCGTACAAAGCATTTATGCAGGATTTTGAGGGGTCTCAAAGAGCCTGAAATAATTTAAAATTATTCAGGGGGAGGTGTAGTGAATGAGTAACATCCGATTAACCGAGATGGTACGGGCATCTGGGTGAGCATCCAAATTAGGGCCGGCGGTCCTTGAAGACATATTATGTGATATCAAAACGCCTGCTGATGAACGATTATTGGTAGGATTGGATCACAGAGACGATGCGGGGGTATATTTACTGAATGATGCGCAGGCAATCATTCAAACGGTAGACTTTTTTACGCCCATGGTGGATGATCCATACCGTTTCGGACAAATAGCAGCGGTAAATGCGCTCAATGATGTCTATGCAATGGGCGGAAAGCCTTTGCTTACAATGAATCTACTGATGTATCCACAGTGTGGGGACATGATTGTATTAAAAGAAATACTAAAGGGCGGCCTCAGCAAGATTGAGGAAGCAGGTGCGTTGCTTGTTGGGGGGCATTCCGTGGATGATAATGAACCAAAGTATGGTCTCTCGGTAACTGGGGTGGTTCATCCGGACCAACTGCTCAGCAACGCAGGAGCACGTCCCAGGGATGTGTTATTTCTTACTAAACCCCTGGGTAATGGGGTGATTGCAACCGCCATAAAAGCGGAGCTGGTTGAACAGGAACATGCAGAAGAAGCCATTCGATGGATGTCAACGCTGAACAAAAGGGACAGTGAAGCGATGCAGGTGGTAGGCGTTCACGCGGCAACAGATGTGACAGGTTTCGGACTGATCGGGCATCTCCATGAAATGGCCGCAGCCTCCAACGTTGAAATGGAAATAGACAGCCAGAAGATTCCCTTCATGGGCGGCGTTCTTAAGGCTGCCAACATGGGGTTAATTCCTGGAGGCGCGTATACAAACCGGGATTATTTACAAAACAAAGTGCAGGTAGAAGGTACTGTGGATCGGACGGTTTATGATTTGTTGTTTTCACCCGAAACAGCAGGAGGCATGCTTATCTCTGTACCTGAAGAACGGCAGGACCAATTGGCGCAGGCATTACAAACTCGAGAGTGCAGCTACGCGATCATCGGGAAAGTATTAAAAGACGAATTTGCGAGCATACGTATTAAATAAATTAACCGACCATGGATGCAGGACACTATCACCTAGAAAAATAGGTAAGGGTTAGGTGCAAAGTAATGGAAGTTTAAAGCGTCCTCTACGTTTAAAAAAAAATTAAGTCCGTGGAGGTCCTTAAGGTCCGCGTTAGTCCGTGTCTATTCAACCTATTAAATCCGTCTAATTCGTGTCTATTTCAACGTCTATTTTCTAATTAACCCTCCATGGCCGCAAGCCACAACCACCGATGAAAATTAGTGGGCAACCAAGGAAGGGAACGATTTTAACGCTGATATACGCAGATTACCGCTGATTAACGCTGTAAAAAAATTAATAAAAAGAACAGCGTTAATCTGCGGTAATCAGCGAATATCAGCGTTTTCAATTCGTATTTTCGTATTAACACAAAGGTAAGGTGAGACAATGGGGAGAAAAGAATTTCATCTGGGGGATATTGTAAAGATGAAAAAGCAACATCCATGTGGTAGTTATGAATGGGAAGTTGTACGTATGGGTGCTGATATAAAAATTAAATGCCAGGGATGTAGCCGCGTGGTCATGTTGCCTCGATCTGAATTTGAGAAAAAGATGGTAAGAGTAGTCATATCCTCGGCTTCAAACGATAAAAATCAATCATAAGGAATAACGTTTTCATCCCCGTGTGAATATAATGTAGCAGGCATTAATCACTTCAAGGGGGCGTTTGGAATGATGATTGTGAAGCCTCAAGGGGATTTCTCCAGAGGGGATCTGGTTGCCTTAAAGGGTTCAAGAAAAGACGAGAGATATTGCATTATTGGGCTGAAGAAGAATGAAAAAAAGGAAACGATAGCAATATTAAAAGCGCTCTTTAATGAAACATGTATTATTGAAAAGAATACTGCAGAATTAACTAGTTTACTTATTAAAGGCTTATTGTAAACCTTTAATGAATGGTTTGCATCTAACTGGTAAGAGTGGTATAATCATTCGCGAGTCCCTGCTCCGGACGAAAGGTTCGGGGCCATTCCCTGTTAAAGGGTTAGTCCAAAGGGAGGAGGTGTTACAATGCGCGATTATGAAATGATGTTTATCATCAAACCTGACCTGGCGGAAGAAGCTGTTGTCGAGGTCAAAGAAAAACTACACAAAATTATTGATGATTTTGGTGGTGAATTCGTCAGCGAAGTACCTGGTTGGGGCAAAAAGCGCTTGGCGTACAAGATTGAAGACTACCAGGAAGGTATCTACAGCCTGTGGAATTTCAAAGGAATGCCAGAAACAGTCCTAGAACTGGACCGGGTTATTAAGATATCTGACAGTCTGTTGCGCCATATGGTTATACGTAAAGACGAAAAATAGTTTTTGGGAATCAAGGGGGGTTAAATGTGTTAAACCGGGTCATTTTGATTGGTCGCCTTACGCGTGATCCAGAACTTCGATACTTAACAAATGGAACAGCAGTCGCAAACTTTACGCTGGCAATTAATCGTAAATTCAACAGAGATGAAACTGATTTTATTGACATTGTGGTCTGGCGGGGACTTGCAGAAAATTGTGCCAATTATCTCGGTAAAGGAAGATTAGCTGCTGTAGAGGGCCGACTTCAGGTGCGTACCTACGAAACCAAAGAAGGACAAAAACGTAAGGTAGCTGAAGTGGTTGCAGATGAAGTGCGTTTTCTGGATAAAGGCGGGACGAGTTCCGGTGGAAGTTCCAGTGGAAACGTTGGAAACAGAGGAGCGGGTCAAAAAAACAGTAATGATTGGGATGACCTGGGACGAGATATTAACCTCGAGGACATTGATATTGTAGATCGTTCCAATGAGGACGAGATACCTTTCTAGGTAGGAGGTTGGACGAATGAAAAGAGATAAGCGGAAAAAGAGACGCCAGTGCAATTTTTGTGCTGATAAGGTAGAATCCATAGACTATAAGGATTTGGTAAAACTTCGCAGATACGTTACGGAAAGAGGGAAAATTCTTCCCCGCAGAATTACCGGTAACTGTGCAGCACATCAGCGGCAGTTAACCACAGCCATAAAAAGAGCACGCATCATGGCGTTGTTGCCCTATACAACTGAATAGATCATTGATAAGCCCTCCGGTTAACAGGGGGCTTATTTTGTTTCAGAACCACCTCCAGTACCGGTTGAATTACGAAGAAGGAAAAAACCCCAAGTGTGAAGAACAGAGTAGATGGAGGTGTCCATAATTGAACATGAAAAACAAGGAAATTGATATCGCCACAAACCTGAAGGTGGTTGATTGGCTGAAAGCCGAATTGGTAGATTCCGTTGCAGTGTTGTTTAAATCTTTGCTCAAAGCAAGCGCTGATGTTACAGCAGATGCATTGAGTACCATTATCATTACCACCTACCTGCTGGGAAGAAGAGTGGGAATACAGTTTCAGACGATTGATATGGTTGTGAATTATAAGTTGAATAACAGCATTAATGAAGCTAACGAGATTGAACAGTGGTATGGAGATCTGACAGAATTGAGACAATATATTGAAAGTAGAGAACAAAAAAAGAGGTGATTACTTGGCACGGATGGTAAAACTACTACTGGTTTCCGGTTTTGCCTGCTGGATGATTACGGCGGTTCCATCAATGATGTTTGTGGCCGCTATAATATGGGGAGTATCTCTTGTCTTAAGCGCCTATTATTTGGATGTGACAAGACTCTTTTTATTATTTGCCACAAATATTCTTTTGCTTTATTTTTTGAGCTCGAACGGAATGGGATTTGCGCCTGCACTTATGTACGGGATGCCTTTCCTGGTGATGGGGGTGCTTGTGAATAAAGGCCGTGATTATTATGAATTGCAAAAATGGGGAGTGTTGACAGCTCTGATCTCGGTTGTCCTGTTAATGCTGATTACCTATCTAAGTGTAGGGCAGGAGATACTATTGTCCATTGATCAGCAGGTGGAAACCTATGTTGAAGAGAGCATTGAGATCTCCAAAGAATCCGGAATCATTGGCTTTTACGAGGAGCGAGGAATCAGTCTTGAAGAAGTAGAGGAAAGCGTTCGCGCCATGTCCCATACATTTGTGCGGTATTTGCCAGCATTCTATATCCTTCAGGCAATTGCAGCGATTTATCTTGTCCTGTTACTAAGTGCTTATATAGCTAGAAAAAGGCAACTTCCTATTCTGGCGAAAAAGCCCTTTAAGGATGAAATCATGCCCTGGCAGCTGGCGTGGGTAGTGATTGCAGGATTAGGCTTATGGTTATGGGGCAGAAACGAAATGTCCACCATTTATTACCTGGGGGGCAATATCCTGGCGGTGGTCTTTCCTATAACTGTCTATTTCGGGACTGCAGAGATCAGTTATCGCATCTCCCGCTTTAAACCCGGGCACAGGAAATGGGCCATCATGTTTGTGGTCTTTTTAACGCTTGTTTTTTCAATCTCCGCACTTGTTTTTGTTGGCCTGTTAGGGTTGTTTGATTCCTTATTGGATTATCGTAAACAGAGAAAAAAGGAGGTATAAGCAATGAAAGTAATCTTGATTCAAGATGTGAAAAAACTAGGAGAAAAAGGAAAAATTTTAGATGTATCTGTTGGATATGCGAGAAACTTTTTAATTCCGCAGGGCTTGGCCGAGGAAGCGACCAAAACGAAAATAAAGGAAATAGAAGAAAAAAATGTTCGAGAAGAAAAGAAAAAAACCCATGAAAAAAAACAGGCAGACACTATCAAAGCAAGGCTGGATGGGAAAAGCATAAAGATTCAAGTGAAAACAGGAGCAGGAGATAAACTCTTTGGTGCCGTCACTGCCAAAGATATTTCCGACATTTTACAAAAGGAATTTGGGGTGTCAATAGATAAAAAGAAAATAGAAATACCTGAACCAATTAAACATATTGGAGAACATACCGTACGACTAAAAATATATCCAGCAGTGCAAGCGGAGGTGAAGCTAATCGTTGCCTCCAAATAAACTTGGGAGGACATAAGGTGACGCAGTTTTTTATCAAGCAGAGAACAACCAGGAAACAAAGCAATAATAAGGAAGATCTTTCGATAAAGATTGAAAAACTAATCGCACAGCTCAAAGCGTATTATGGAAACACAGAGTTTATGCTCATGGCAAGCAAGTTGGAAGCAGCAGAACTCATTCAGGCAGATGCCATGGATATGAAGATTCTGGGATTACTAAGAATCATGCAGCAGGACCCAACCCTTAATCAACTTCCTGTAGAAACGAAGCTTGAGCTCATCTTCAACCAGCTGGAAGAAAAACTGGTTGATCTTTTGGCCCGACGGGCGGTCGAACAAAGTCTTCAAGTTGAAATACAAAAGAAAATGGAGGAGAATTATAAGCAGTATGTACAGGAAGTTAAGCTGCAGGTCTTAAAGGAACAGCATAAAACAAATGAGAATGCGCAAACCTTTAAGAAGCTGGGTGCGCTTGAGAAAATGGAACACGTTGGTCTTAATCGGACTGTTCTCGATACGCTAAGGCCGTCTGCTTTAGATGAGATTGTAGGTCAGGAGAAGGCTGTAAAAGCGTTGCTTTCTAAACTAACGACGCCATTCCCCCAGCATATTTTACTATATGGGCCTCCAGGGGTAGGGAAAACAACCTGTGCACGCCTGGCACTGGAAATGGCTAAACAAAGGCAGGGTAGTGTGTTCCGAGAAGACTCACCTTTTGTAGAGGTCGATGGAACAACTCTGAGATGGGACCCCAGGGAATCTACCAACCCACTTCTTGGCTCTGTTCATGATCCGATTTATCAGGGGGCGAGACGAGAACTGGCGGATGAGGGAATTCCTGAACCGAAACTAGGTATGGTCTCTGAGGCGCATGGCGGAATCCTATTTATAGATGAAATCGGAGAAATGGATACATATTTACAAAACAAACTGTTAAAGGTGATGGAAGACAAAAGGGTGTTTTTTGAATCATCCTATTACGATCCGAACGATGAGAAAATACCGCAGTACATACGAAAGATGTTTGAGGAGGGGGTACCGGCTGATTTTGTTCTCATCGGTGCAACCACCAGAGAACGAGAAGAGATTAGCCCAGCGTTTCGTTCTCGATGTTTGGAAGTGTTTTTTGAACCATTAAATCCAGAGGATGTTAAAGATATTCTAGACAATTCCATGCAGAAATTGGGGATTAAAGCGGATGAAGAAGTGTCCGAGATTATTGCAAACTATTGTACAGATGGACGCAGTGCCAATAAAATGTTGGTGGATGCTTATTCCCTATGTCTATTGGACAACGATACTAATCATAGCTTCTGTGTAAAAACAGAACATATCCACGAAGCCATTCAGAATAGCCAGCGTTCCCCAGCCATTGCCCGCAGAGCATCTTCGGAGGCAGAGGCCGGGAAGATTTTTGGGGTAGGGGTTTCTGGTCATGTAGGAAGGTTGATTGAAATAGAGAGTGTTGCTTTCCCTGCACACGATGGAAATGGAAGTATACGATTTAACGATACTGCAGGCAGTATGGCAAAAGACTCGGTTGCCAACGCGGCTTCGGTATTTCGAAAAGAAAATAACGAGAAATTGAACGAGTATGACGTTCACGTCAATCTGGTTGGGGGCGGTAAGGTCGATGGCCCGTCAGCAGGTGCAGCCATCTATCTGGCGATTTGCTCGGCCATTTATCAAAAAGCCATTCGGCAGGACGTGGCCATTACCGGAGAGATTTCCATTCAGGGAATGGTTAAACCTGTGGGGGGCGTTTTTCAAAAGATTCTGGGAGCCAAACAGGCTGGAATTAAGAAAATGATTATTCCTATCGAAAATATACCTGATATTCCGTCCCGGCTTCAAGGGATAACTATTGTTCCCATAAAAACCATTGCTGAAGCCTATCAACATATTTTTATAGAAAACTAGCTTCGCGGGTGACCCTTGCATACGATAGAATCCGTTATAATGAATACACAAGGGGCGTTTATTGACACTGCAAATCCCTTCTGCTACTATAAATTAGTTGACATGAAAATCCTTGCTGTGAAGGTCTTAGGGTTGAACCATACCATGTCTATTAATAATCTAGGGGGGTGGACATATGTCCGCTGTAGTACTCGTAGGGGCCCAGTGGGGCGATGAAGGAAAAGGAAAAATTACCGATTTTCTTGCTGAAAAAGCGGATTGTGTAGTTCGATTTCAAGGTGGCAGCAATGCCGGGCATACGGTCGAGGTAGCGAATGAGAAATTTATGCTGCATCTGATTCCCTCGGGCATTCTTTATCCAGAAAAGATTTGCGTGATCGGGAATGGTGTAGTTGTAGATATGGGTGCGGTACTGGAAGAGGTTCAAGGACTTCATAAACGAGGAATAGATACCAGTAATTTGAGAATCAGCAACCGGGCACCGATTGTAATGCCCTATCATAAAAAAATGGATGAAATCGAAGATCGAACCAAAAAAATAGGAACAACCAAAAAAGGTATCGGACCAGCCTACGAAGATAAAATTAGCAGGGCAGGTTTTAGAATATGCGATTTGCTGTATGATGAAGAGTTCGACCACCGGTTTGCGGCGCAGGTAGAGAAGAAAAACCTGATCATGAACAAACTCTATGGAGAACCAGGTTTTGATGCAGTAGAAATATTGAAGGAGCTGCGGGAACAAGTTGAGCAGCTAAAACCCTATATTACGGATACCTCCTACCTGGTTTATCAAGCCATGCAGGAAGGGAAAAAGGTATTGTTTGAAGGCGCTCAGGGCACTTTACTGGACATTGATTATGGGACCTATCCGTTTGTGACATCTTCACATCCAACAGCTGGAGGAGCCTGTGTGGGCGCGGGCGTAGGACCAACCCAGATAGGAAGAGTCATCGGTGTGGCCAAGGCATACACCACAAGGGTTGGCGAGGGACCGTTTCCAACTGAATTAACCGATGAACAGGGCGACTTGTTGCGTGAAAAGGGTGCTGAATTTGGAGTAACAACAGGCAGAGCCAGAAGATGCGGATGGGTAGACATGGTTGTGTTGCGTTATGCGGTTCGTATCAATGGATTAACCGATCTGGCGATTACCAAACTTGATGTTTTGGATGAAATGGATGTTGTAAAGCTTTGTGTAGCTTATCATTATAAGGGCCAGCGTTTGACTGAATTTCCAGAGACCATTTCTGCTTTACAGGAATGTGAACCGGAATACATCGAGATGCCTGGATGGCAAACAGATACTACCAATATAAATCGATTAGAGGATCTGCCCAGGGAAACCCGTGATTATATCGCAATGATTGAGAAGCTTTCCGGAGCCAAACAATCTTTGCTGGCGGTCGGACCCAAAAGGGCACAGACCATTGTTACCAACGATCTATTTTAAATAATTCACCGGGTTTGTCACAAAGACCTATTTTAGGGGTTTGAAACCTGGTGAAAAAGGTGATAGAATAATATAGTAATTTAAACCATTCAGGGCGTATAACTCAGTGGGAGAGTGCCACCTTCACACGGTGGAAGTCGCTGGTTCGAAACCAGCTACGCCCACCATAAGAGAATAGTAATACCGGTAGTTTTAGGCTACCGGTATTTTTGTGGTTACAACGTTTTTTATCACTTGTCCACAAATGTGCCCACAAAGGGGGCAAAAATAAGACCTATTAAACCTCAATAGAATCAATTATTCTGTGCTTTTCTTTCTACGAAGATTAATAGGTCCACTTAATAACTCCGGTATTTATCAAACCAGGTGTCTATTGCATTGGGATGCATGGGCTTGCCTTCGATAATTTTCCATTCAACGGCACAGCTAAACATGGATGACAGGATGTGTTGGTACTGCAGGATTGTTGCGGGGGCTAACTCTCGCGTACATACACTATCGACCAGAAGCATGTAAAAAACGTGGTTGCTATAGCTACATGTGCGGCAATTGTGAAGAGTGCGATGTGTTGCAAAAGTAGTGTATAGTACGCAAAGTCCCCTTTGCCAATGTCTGAAGGCCAATTTTTTAATACCATTGTTATACAAAAAATGCTTAACATCTATCCGAAAGAAGGGATGGTTTATTTGTGAATCAAGTACTGCAACTGCATGGAGCGAGCAATATCCGGATAATCAAATTGAACTCGGGTAAATTTTTAATGAATTTTGAGGCGGGCCGGAGCCTTTGCGACCTCGTGAGCGTCTAATTAGAATTAGATAACTTATTATGTCGGCCCGTCAGTGTCTATACCCTAAAAATGATCGATCAACGTTTTGATATCGTTGTGGTTGATTTTTGAAGCCCTATAAGGAGGAGACTGCTATTGAAAATAGGCGAAGATGTATTAATCGACACTATTGAGAGGGATTGCTCGTTTTGCAACAATAAAGTGCATACTATTGAGATCAGAAAAAGACAATCGCAGCTTACTATCAAAGGTGAACTTGTTGATTTTCAGGAAATCTATTATCTCTGTCAACTCACCGATCCGGCTGATGAGTTAGGTAATACCTTCTGCCCCGCCGGGATTATGGACGAAAACCTAAACCGCGCCAGGAATGCGTATCGTCGGAAACATGGACTGCCGGAATCAACGAGCAAACATATTTAAAAGGAGGGCGTTATGACTGATTTACAGCTACATAAAGATCTCTCCTAAACATAGCTGAGCACTTGCACCATTTTGTTTATTTTAAGCAAAAACTGTATGGCATTATTGGCTTTTGGGTAGCATATATCATATAATATACATATGATTTTGTAAAAATACTGCAAAATGGAGGTATAGTAATATGTTGGTTGAATTTAGGGCTAAAAACTTCAAATCTTTTAAAGATGAAATTGCTTTTTCGATGGTACCAGCTCCAAAGCAGAAGGGGTTAGACTATAGCATTTTAAAAAATAAGATTGGTTCAAAAGAATATAAAGGGTTGTCTTCGGCGGTGATATATGGCCCAAATGCTGCAGGAAAAACAAATATTATTGGAGCAATGGAAGTATTTAAAACTATTGTTTTACGAGGAAATATTCGTAACAGTGAACGCTCTACGAATGTACCCAACACTGCAGTTAATATGTTGGAGTTGATCCCCAACAATTCGGTTAAGGAAAAGATACCGGTTGAGTTTTCGATTAAATTTATTGACAATAACCTTCTAATTGATTATCAATTGTCCCTTGATATTGGCGGGTTCCTGGAAGATGAATATAATCGCAGAGTATTATCGGAAATTTTATATGTTAATGAAAACCTAGTTTTTTCAAGAAAAGACACCTTACAATTTGATGATTTAAAAGTAATCAAAGAATATTTGGTAAATGATTTTGAAGATTATGAACTAGGAGTAACCACCCTTGCTAAAAGTAATTTGATCAGTGAGGAATTGTTCTTGATGAACGGCTTTAAAGCCATGTTCAGCTCCAAACTCGTAAGTATTATAAGCAACTGGTTTGAAACTAAATTTATGGTAATTTATCGGGCGGATTCACTTTACTTAAGCAAAAAGTTTTTGGATTCTAAAAAACATATTGTTTTTGTTGAAAAAACAGTTAACGATGCAGCTGAAATGTTTGGAATCAACTCAAACGCTCTTGCCTATGTTTCGCCTGATGAAGATTCCGAATCTAAACTATGCTCCGTTTTTAAAGGGGACGCTAATAATGGAGCATTTATAACGGCTGAACAGTTTGAATCCTATGGTACGATTCGATTTATAAATATGTTTCCGTTGGTTTTAAATGT